>DOVP01000175.1 GCA_003520025.1 Phycisphaerales bacterium | reverse complement strand
GCCGCGAGTGCCAATCGCACCAGTGCCGCATCGAAGACCGCCCGGGCCGATGCGCCAAGTCTGCCCTGCCGAGCCGCCGCTTCGCAGACAGCGATGCCATGAACAAGCGACGCTGGTTCAAACTGTTCGGCCTGAACCGACAACGATTCCCGTGCTTCATCCGTCAGATCCAGCACCTCGGTATCACTGCCACAGGTTCGCAGCAGCAGCATCCGCCGAAGAGACTCGGTCAAGGCTGCCAACGCTTGATCGATGCTGGTACCGCCCGCAAGCAAGGCATCGGCCGCCTCCAAGGCGGCCTTGGAGTCGCCGGACGCAATGGCGGAGATCACCGCATCGATCAGGCCCGCCTCGGGAAGACCAAGCATCTCCTCGAGTTTCTCCGCAGAAATCGAGGTGTCGCCCCCGGCAAGTACCCGATCCATGACGCTCAGCGCATCCCGCATTGATCCGTTCCCAAGTTCTGCGACGCGACCAATCGCCGCATCATCCATTTCGACGCCTTCCTGGGCGAGAATGGTTCGAAGGTGATCGGCAATGAGTCGTCGCGGAATGGGCTTGAAGTCAAACCGTTGGCACCGACTCTGAATGGTTGCCAGCACCTTCTGCGGTTCGGTCGTGCACAAGATGAACTTCACATGCTCAGGCGGCTCTTCCATCGTCTTGAGCAGCGTGTTGAATGACTCGGTTGTCAACATATGCACTTCGTCGATGATGTAGATGCGATACTTGCAGCGGGCTGGCGAAAGCCCAGCCCCGGCGATGAGATCCCGCGCTTCCTGCACACCGCGATTGGAGGCCCCGTCGATTTCGATGACATCGAGGTCATCACCCCGCATGATCGCTTCGGCGATGGCGGCCGCATCCTTGAGATCATCGGCAACGTTCATTGCACGAGCAAAGAGCCTCGCCATGGTCGTCTTTCCGACGCCACGCGTGCCGGAAAAGAGATACGCATGGGCCGTCCGATCACCCTCGACGGCCCGGCGGAGCGTATCGGCAATGGCTTCCTGACCAATGACTTCTCCAAAGTCTTGGCTGCGGTAGCGGCGGGCCAGAACGGTGTAGGTCACCTGAAAAATTCCTCGCGAACGGTGGGACCAGAAGCAGAATCCATTGCCATCAAGCAGAAGAATGGCGGCACAGGGAGGAGCGTGGTAGGCGGCCAGGAAACCAACGGCGTGGACAGCGACGCTTATGGCTGCTGCGATCAAGCCCTGACCAGGTTCACGGGCCGACCACCCGGAGGACCCGGCCGCCTACCACACTCCCGTCGCTCATGGTATCCGCTGACGGGCCGCTGGTACACTCGCCCCAATGCCCGAACATGATTCGATTCACGCCGTTGGAAATGCACCCGATTCAGGAGACGCCGACGCAGCACCGTTCCTGTTGACGGCCTTCCGAATTCTCTACGCGGGCCTCATGCTCGCGGCCGCGTCGATCCCCATCATCAATGCGCCTTCGGCCGCTGATCCACTGATCTACTACTTCATGCCGATCGCCGCCACGCTCGCGGTTGTCGTCATCGTCGTACTGCTGGACATCCGCACACCTCGGAAACGCATTTCCAATGTGGTGGGCATCTATCTCGCGGTCGTTGCGGGCCTCTTCGCTTCACTGGCGGTCGGCGTCCTCATCGATCTCATCGCCGAGGCATGGGATATGTCCGGCGATGAAGAAGCGCTCAAGTACCTCACGCTGCTCAAACTCACGGTGGGATTGACCCTCACCTACATCGCTGTATCCGTCGTGCTCTCGACTCGAGACAGTATTCGGCTGGTCATTCCGTACGTCGAGTTTTCCAAGCAGGTCCGCGGCCTTCGCCCGATGTTGCTGGACACCTCGTCCCTTATTGATGGACGCATGAACGCCTTTGCTCAGACCGGTTTCATGGACGCGCCCCTGATCGTCCCGCAGTTCGTGGTGACCGAGTTGCACACGCTGGCCGACTCGGCAGATCGAACCAAGCGAGATCGCGGCCGCCGCGGGCTGGACAACCTGCGGCTCATGCAGAACGACCCGGACATCAATATCGACATCGAACAGATGCACACACCGCCGGGGGCCCCGGTCGATTCGATGCTCGTCGATCTGGCCTTGGAAAAAAATCTCCGGATCGTGACGACCGACGCCAATCTTGCGAAAGTCGCCGACATCAGCGACGCCCCGACGCTCAACCTGCACGATCTGGGCGGCCTGCTGCGGGATGCCGCGGTTCCGGGCGAGACGATGTGGCTGACAATTGTGCGCGCCGGAGAGTCCGAGGGCCAGGGCATCGGGTACCTGCCCGACGGCACGATGGTCGTCATCGAGGATGCCGCCGAGCGGATCGACGAGGAGGTGCTCGTCACCATCACCAATGCCGTGCAGACCAGTGCCGGGCGACTGGTCTTTGCCAAGGCGTCACCTGAACCTCCGTCAATACGGAATGCGGCAACCAAGCAGGAGCGACACACGGGACCGGGACCGAAGGAGTCAGACACCGACCGAAGTCAATGATCGGCGTCAACTCTGTCGCAACATTCTCTCGCAGCGTCTGCCTCCGTGCTGCGATGCAAACCTATTCCCACTCGATCGTCGCCGGTGGCTTGCTGGAGATGTCATAGACGACCCGGTTGACGCCCTTCACCTCGTTGATGATGCGGTTGCTGATGGTGGCGAGCACGTCGTATGGAATTCGGGCCCAGTCGGCGGTCATGAAGTCCTGAGTCTCGACCGCCCGCACGGCGACGACAGAGTCGTAGGTTCGCCCGTCGCCCATGACGCCGACGCTCTTGACGGGCAGCAGCACGGCGAAGACCTGATTGGTGCTGCGATACAGATTCGCCGAGACAATCTCGTCGAGCACGATCTCGTCACACTCTCGCAGCAGATCGAGCCGATCGGGCGTGATGTCGCCGAGTACACGAACCGCCAATCCTGGACCCGGAAATGGATGTCGCCACACAACATGGCTCGGCAGGCCGAGCACCTCGCCGAGCGCCCGTACTTCGTCCTTGAAGAGGTCACGCAGCGGCTCAATGAGTTCAAAGCCGAGTTCATCTGGCAGACCACCGACGTTGTGGTGCAGTTTGATGTTGGCGGCGGTCCCGGCATGTCCGTGTCCGGACTCGATGACATCGGGGTACAGCGTCCCCTGAGCCAGAAAATGCACTGGATCACCGCCATCGGCGGCGACCTCATCGGCGGCCTTCCTGAAGCAGTCGATGAACCGGTGTCCGATCAGGCGACGTTTCTCTTGCGGATCCTCGACACCGGCGAGGTCACCGAGAAACTCGTCGGCTGCATCAACAACTCGCAGGTCGATATCGAAGTGGTCCTTGAATGTCGATTCGACCAGTCCCCGTTCATTCTTTCGCAGCAGGCCATTGTCGACAAAGATGCAGGTCAAGCGATCGCCGATGGCGCGGGCGAGCAGGGCCGCCACGACCGAAGAATCAACGCCACCACTGAGACCGCAGATCACACGGCGTTTCCCGACAAGATCGGGCAGCAGCGAACACTGTGTCTCCATGAAATCGGCCATCCTCCACGTGCCGCGGCAGCCACACACTTCGTAGAGAAAGTTGCGGAGCAGGTCGATGCCATGTGGCGTATGAGTCACTTCTGGGTGGAACTGCAAACCGTAGAACCGACGCTCGTGATGCATCACCGCTGCGGCAGGACACGTATCGGTCGCCGCGATGACTTCGAATTCATCAGGAAGATCACCTACCTGATCACCATGGCTCATCCACACCGTCATGTCCTGAGGAAGATGCTCAAACAATCCTGCTGCCCGTTGGATCATCAACTTCGCGCGTCCGTACTCGCATGCCTCTGCCCGCTCAATCGTCGCCCCGAGCAAATGGCATCCCAACTGCATGCCGTAGCAGATCCCAAGCACCGGAATGCCCATGTCGAGGATGGCCGGATCGCACCGCGGCGCCCCCGGTTCGTCGATGCTGGCCGGGCCGCCAGATAAGATGATTCCCGCCGGCTCAAGTGATTTCAGATGTTCAACCGTGACATCCGGCGCCACGAGAATGCTGAATGCCCCGGCCTCCCGCACGCGGCGGGCGATCAACTGGGCGTACTGACTGCCGAAGTCGATGATCGGAATGGTTTCGACGCCGGCAGGGCGGGTCGAGCCAATGACGGGTGCGGACATACGGGCTGAACTCCTGAAAAGGAAGGGCAGTGTAGGGGGTCGGGTATCACCCGGGGACGAACAGCCGGGATCAACCCGTCGGCGTGATTCTCCGAGCAATACTCGCCCCCTTCTGTATCATCCACTCCACGAATTCAATGTCCGAGACCCCCACCACCACCGACTTCATCCTCGAACTCGACGCCAGGCCCGACCTGCTGCGAGTCGTCCGTGCCGCCTTGGCTGCGTGGTGTGAGCGAGTGGGGGTCGAAACTGCCCAGACCGACCAGATCTGCCTGGCCGTAGACGAAGCATCTACCAATATCATCCGCCACGCCTACGCCGGGGAATGCGGGCACATCCGCCTGATCTGCTCCCAGCAAACCAGGCCATCGGGACGATCGGTCCTGATCACCCTCGAAGACGATGGGAAGCAGGTTCCGCTTGAGACCATCCGGCCGCGTGAGTTGGACAACGTCAAGCCCGGGGGACTCGGTGTTCATCTAATCCAACAAGTGATGGATGAGGCGGTGTGGTGCCACAAGCCCGATGGCGGCACATCGCTCACCATGCGAGTAGACATCGATCAAGCACGCTCTGGAGTCCAACAAGAGAACATTACCCATGCGTGAAGACAATTCCGGATCACTGAGCATCTCGATCGACCAAGGACACGACCAGTTGGTCGTGACGCCTGTTGGCGAGATCGATCTCTCTACGTCGCCACAACTCAGGCAAACGCTTCAGACCGCCTTGGCTGATGGTGACACGACTGTCATTGTCGATCTGGCCGAAGTTCCCTACATGGATTCATCCGGGGTCGCCACGCTGGTAGAAGCACTCCAGATCTGCCGGCGACAGCACCGCGAGTTGGTGCTCGCCCGCCTCAGCTCGCGCGTGGAGTCCATCTTCAAGATCTCCAAACTGGACGCGGTCTTCACTATTCGTGATGACCTCAACGACTGAGCATGGCCTCACGAAAGAACCGTCCCGACCTACTGCTCATGCGAGGCATTAATCGCATTGGCGGCAGCACGCTGGGATTGCTGCTGATTCTGGGCGGAACGACGCGGCTGACTGGATCGGTCGGCCGATGGTACTGGCAGTCCACATCGCACTCAGGCATGCGGCTGGGATGGCCGGCGGTCGTGGCGCAGATGGTTCGCGTAGGAGTCCGATCGATCGGCATCGTGCTGTTGGTGAGCGCGTGCATCGGACTGATTCTGGCCATCGCGATGTATCCCCCACTCTCGGACCTCGGACAGCAGAACCAAATCGCCCGCATCGTCGCCATTGCCGTTTTTCGCGAGATGGGGCCGCTCATTTCGGCGGTCGTCCTGACCGGGTTTGCGGGGGCCTCCATCGCGGCTGAAATCGGCACGATGGTCGTCGGCGAGGAGATTGAAGCGTTGGAGGCTCATGCGCTTGATCCGGTTCGATTTCTGGTGCTGCCCCGTCTGACGGCCACCGTTGTCAGTCTCCTGCTGCTGACAATCTTGGCCGATGTGACCGCGGTGCTCTGCAGCGGTCTCATCACGGTTGTGTTCTTCGACGTCAGCGCCATCTCCTACTACGACAATACGATGGCCCAACTGGATCTCTTCGACTTCTCAACCGGGTTGATCAAAGCCACCACCTTCGGCCTCATGCTCGGCGCCATCGCCTGTTTCAACGGCCTGCGAGTCAGCGGCGGCGCCGCCGGCGTCGGCAAGGCGACAACCGACACCGTTGTGCAGACAATCGTGGCGGTCATCGTCGCCAATCTGGTGTTTGATGTGGCGTTCCTGCAGATGGGGTGGACGTAGGGCGATCGCGGCTTCCTATTTCACGCCACTGGGTGTTCATATGGTCACAGTACAGGCGAATTCAGTCCGCGTCCCGGCTCCCGATTTCTGACTCTCCCGTGGCGGCGTCTCGCCCCATC
>DOVP01000029.1 GCA_003520025.1 Phycisphaerales bacterium | reverse complement strand
CAGAATGTCGGCAAACGAGACGTCGTGGCAGACGCAGCGGTTGACCATGGGCTGCGGCCGCCCCATGAGCGGTTTGTCGGCTGAGTCGTCCATTGTTCCCTTCCAGACTTCAGCGTGGATCGTACACGGTGGCGTCATCCGAAAGAAATCCATTCTTCGGCCATGCGAGCGAATTGGTCAACCAACTCGGGAGATCGTCCCAGTGTTGCCCTTGAAATGGATGCACATATTTAGAGACATGCCCATCAACAAATCCCACATTGCTCGAACTGCCGGGGAAGGATTGTCCGCCAGCATAGGCGGTGTCGTATCCGCCGCCGACATTGACCGGCGATCGCATGAACTTATTGGTGCCGCCGGCCCGCCCGCCCGTTCCGAAGAGGGCGGTGGTGCCACTGCGGCGGCACTGCGCGAGTCTAAGTTCCTTGAGGCCGTCGAGGTTTGGCTTCTCAATCACCAGATCCCATGCGCCGAGGTCGGCGTCATCGGGGAAGGGCATCCTTGCTTCTGCCGCGATGAATGCGACGTTGTAGTTGTATCCGGTCACGGGGTCGCCTTCCCATGCCGCATTCAGTCCAACCGCGGTCGGGCAGGTCAGTACGCCGCTGGGTTCGTTCATGTCGGTGAATGTCCATAACTCGCCGGGTTGAACCCTGCCGTTTGGACGCTTCCACCAGTCCCATGCCCGGACGTCGCCGCTCAGGGCATTGCCATCGGTTCCGTACTGCACACCAGGCGGAAATCGTCCATCACGCTGCGTGGCGTATTGAATGGCCGCTCTGCTCATCTGACGAAGATTGGTCTGGCAGTTCGCTCGCATTGTCGCGGCAGCGGCGCGGTTCATGGCCGGAATCGCCAAGCCCATAAGAAGGCCGAGGATGGCGATCGTCACGAGCATCTCGAGTAAGGAGAACGCTCGATGGATCATGCCCACGCCTCCAGCACGATGAGTAGATCATTGACGCCGACCACGCCATCGTGATCCACATCACCTTGACCCCCGCCGCCCCAGTTGCCGATGACAATGAGCAGGTCATTGACATCGACCGTGCCGTCTCCACTCTGATCTGGGTTTGGACCCGCGTCCACAATGGCATCGATCTCCACGGCGAGGAAGGAATCTTCCGGTACTTCGATTCGCACGAATCGCACCGATGCCAGCCCAAGGGTGCCGATGTCGATTCCTGCACCTCCGGCACTCCCGGCGTACTGCTCAAGCAGCGACTCATGGTTCAGTCCCGATACCGATGCGAGGTCAAGTGCAGGATCCACCGGAAACGTCGGATCGGCTCCGACCGTCCCGGCCGTTTCGTCATAGGGGCCAGCATCAATCCAGCCGACGGTCGGCCACAGGCCATCCGCGTCGAAATCGGGAACCACTGTCCACGTGAGGCCGTCTTCGCTCAGCAGCACCTCGCCGCCATCGCCGCCGAACAACCCGCCGCAGACACCATTTGGAAAGGCCATGTCGGTGAAGCCGGCATTGCCGAATACGATCAGGTCGATGCCAAAGGCATTGTCAGGATCATCCATGACGGGCTCGTCGAAGGACACGAGCAACCATCCACCGAGGCCGATCGACACAATCTCATCGGGCATCCACGCTGGCGAGAAGGGCGACACGACGCTCGGCGTGGGGGTCCCCTCTCCCGTGAACCGCTCGGGCGGTCCCAGTGCGACCGAAGGCATGTCGTAGCCAGGTGACCCCCCGAGCCCCGGTTCAAAGGACACCACGGCATCGGCCCACGGATTTCCCGCTGCTGCTGCAAGTACGATTCCAACGAGATTCACCATCACACACAGGATTCCGTCGTCCCAGGTCGCGTGGGGCGGCTCCAACTTGTGCCTTGCGAGCGGGCGAGTTCGGAGGGTTCTTCACCGGGAGCGATGGCGAGCGAATCCTGCCGGCCCTGATCGCGAGGGGGGCATCGAGTGCTGCCGGGCAGGTTTTCCGGCTCCGGGGCGACGTCCGGCCTTCCCGCCTCGTTGAGGCAGTGACCTGATGGGCGTCGGGGACGAATCCCTATCCCGTTACGGCGGCGCGTCCGCGGTGGTCTCTCACCACACTTCCCATGACGCCAGCAGCGGGAGCGAGGGTATCAGGTAGGGGGCAGGTGCGTATGGATGTCGCCAATCCGCTTGCCGGTCTCTCACGGCCCGACTATCCTCGTTGTCTTCACCAGTGTATTTGGGGGGGTATGGCGGCGAAATCCGACGCCTGGATGATCTTGGAGCCAGCATTCATGTTCACGCGTATTCGACTCGCTGCCATTCTTGCCTTGCTTGCGATGGCCCTGTTGCCTTCGAGGGCCGCTGCTGAAACGGCACCCTCGGTGATGCTCGAAGACTTCATTCATTACGCTCTGACCGCTCAGGTGCCGATGGCGAAGGCCAATGGCGAAGCGTTGCTGAGCAGTGGACTGAGCGATGAGGAACTTGCGGGATTGGTGGACGAGGATCCACGCATGATCGAGCGGTTTCCGATTGCGCTGCGTTGGGCGCGGGAAGTCCCCGATCTCGAAAGAATC
>DOVP01000021.1 GCA_003520025.1 Phycisphaerales bacterium | reverse complement strand
GCCTCCAGCACGCATCGGCCAGTGTCATGACGAGTTCGAAGTTGACCGTGGCTTTGGAACCGGCCTGCTCGACGCGGGTGTTGAAGGTATTGGCGTCGATCGCGCGAGCGCCGATGTGGACGCACCGTGTGTTGGTGCGGTCCATGGCTCGGTTCAGTCGGGCTCGATCGATGCGAAGCGGATCGGTTGTTCGGCCGACCGGGAGCGGTGTATTGGTGTCGTACCACGGTAAAGCGGGCGACTCGACACCGAGCGCATCAAGCAGCATGGCATCATCGAGTTGCTCAAGCCAGTTCCGCTCATGCATGGAAGCGGCAAACACCAGCACACCGCGTTCCAGATGCGTCAGTGGATGCGCCTTGCCGCCGGCTCCCTTGAGTTTCTTAGAGTCGTCGATGCTGATGCGGCCCCGGGCGTCTCGCCGCGAGCGAGTGAGCACGGTTCGAAGGGTGCGCCATAAACACGGCGGCTCATCATCGAGTGAGCCCTCGAATTCAAAGACCGACAGCCCTCCACACAGCGGCCCGAGCAATGGCCCATATCCCGCCTCGTCGATGCCCGCGTACAGCATGATCCGATGGTAAGGGGTCAGGTGCCGTCTTGGGGACTCAGGCCGACGGGTTGAAGTGTGTCGTTGGCCCCGGGGCGGTCTCTGGCCCCGTCCCTCCTACCGCCTGTCCATCACGCCGACCGTCGCTGGCGCCGCACCAGCAGTCGTCGAGTCGGAGGATGGCCTGCGCGCCGCCGAAACTGACGTCGCGCTGTGGGGCAATGGTGATGTCGTGCCCCATCGCCTCAAGCACTGCGGCGGTGGCGGCGGGGGCGTCGGGTTCGAGTGAGACATCAAGACCGCCTTCCACCCGCCAGCGGGGAGCATCGATGGCGGCCTGCGGATCCCAACCGCCGGCGACGATCCGGCTGAGGAGTTGCAGGTGTCCCTGTGGCTGCATCGGTCCGCCCATCACACCAAAGGCCATGTGGGCGCTCGCGTTCTTGGTGGTGAAGGCAGGGATGATCGTGTGGTAGGGACGTTTGCTGCCGGCGATGTCGTTGGGATGCCCGGGCTTGTCGACAAAGCCGGCAGCGCGGTTCTGCATGGCGATGCCGGTGCCAGGCACAACGATGCCGCTGCCGAATCCTTCGTAGTTGGATTGGATGAAGGAAACGGCGCGGCCCTTCGAGTCGGCGCAGCACAGGTAGACGGTGCTGCTCCATTCCGGCGATTCGGCGAAGAGATCCTGGGCTCGGGCGGGATCGATCATTGCTGCGAGCCTGTCGAGCCGCTCGGGCGCAATGAGTTCCTGCGGACACATGCACATGTGCTCGGGGTCCGCCACGTGCGTCTCGGCGTCGGCGAAGCCGAGTTTCATCGCTTCGATCTGAAGGTGCAGCAGCAGTGGATCATCCGCATCAAGGGCAGCAGGCTGCAATCGATCGAGTACACCGGCTGCGATGAGCGCCGCAAGCCCCTGTCCGTTGGGCGGCAATTCGTGCAGCACCACATCACCGAACGGTACGCCGAGTGGATCGACATTGATGGCCTCATGGCTCGCGAGATCCTCTACGCTCAGAGCGCCGCTGTGAGCATCGGCATCGGCAGCCATCGCAGCGGCGAGTTCGCCACGGTAGAACGCATCGCCTTCGGTTTCTGCGATCAGGCGGAGCGTGCGGGCATGATCAGGAAGAGTCCACCACTGTCCGATCTCGGGTGTGCGCCCGTCCTGCGTGAACGTTTCCTGCCACCCCCGGAAGTGTTCGTATCGTGTTGCGGCGCGCCGCCACGCGACGGCGCACTGTGGGGACACCGGGAAGCCGTGTTCGGCAAGGTGGATGGCCGGAGCGAGCAGATCGATAAACGGCAGCGTGCCATGAAGTTTCCAGAGCGCGACCCATCCCGAAACACAGCCCGGTACGGTCACGGCGTCCCAGCCGGTTCGTGGGATGCCCTCTCGGCGGAGCCGATCGACATCAAGCATGGCCGGAGCGCAGCCCGAGGCGTTGATGCCATGGAGCTGCTGCCCGTCCCACGACATGGCAAAGGCGTCTGCGCCGAGACCGTTGGCGGTCGGTTCCACGACGGTGAGCGCTGCCGCGGTGGCGATGGCAGCGTCCGCTGCAGTGCCACCGCGTGCGAGGATGTCGAGGCCGACCTGCGAGGCAAGGGGCTGTCCGGTCGCGACAATCTGCCCGGCCAGCACCGGCATGCGGGCGCCGGGCAGGGCGGCAGGGGGGAGCGAGTGCGACCAGCGATCCGTCACGAGGCTCGCTCCACGCGGTCAATCCACCCGCCGCACAGCACGAGGTCATCTTCGTAGCAGACGACAGCCTGCCCGGCGGCGGCCGCTTCCTGATGCTGGGTGAACTTAACTTCGATGCGATCCTTGCCTGTCGAGCGTACCTGCGCTGCGAGCGGCTCACCATGTGCCCGAACTTGCGCGGTGCATTCGATCCAGTCTTCACTCGGTTCGATGTGCCAACTCGCCTCGGCAGCCGTGCATCCCATGGCGGCGAGTGCCTCGCGGCGTCCGAGCGTCACGGTGTTGCTCGCGGGATCCTTCTGCACAACGTAGAGCGGATGCCCGACCGCGACGCCAAGTCGACGCCGTTGACCGATGGTGTAGTGTTGATGTCCTTCGTGCGTCGCCAGTTCGTTGCCATCGGCATCGAGCATCCGGCCTTGCTCGAAGCGTTCGGGGTGGCGACGCTCGAGAAGACCGGCGTAGTCGTCGTCAGGTACGAAGCAGATCTCCTGTGAGTCGGGTTTGGCGTGGATACCGAGGCCGAGCGTCTTGGCATGGGTGCGGACTTCGTCCTTGGTGAGTTCGCCAATCGGGAAGATCAACTGGTCCAGTCGCCTCGGCCGCTCCCCCGGAAGTCCGCTGGCACCGAACAGCACATACGACTGATCCTTCCGGGGGTCGGCGGATCGGCGGAGGCGAGGGAACGCTCCTGAGCGGTCGATGCGAGCGTGGTGGCCACTGGCGACCCATTTGGCCCCGATGCCCTCGGCGTAGTCGTGCAGTTTGCCGAACTTCAGCCAGTCGTTGCAGCGGACACATGGGTTGGGGGTGCGTCCTGCGTGGTACTCCCGCTCGAAGTACTGGATGATCCGCTCGAAGTCATCGGCAAAGTTCAGGGCGTAGAAGGGGATATCGAGTGTGCTCGCAACGCCGCGGGCATCATCGGCATCTGAGATTGAGCAGCAGCCTCGGTGGCCGAGGGTGGCGTTTCCGATGTCCTCGCCAGGCGATCCGAGCCGCATGAAGCAGCCAACAACGTCGAATCCCTGCTGTATGAGCAGGGCGGCTGCGACGCTGGAGTCGACACCGCCGGACATGGCGACGAGGACGCGATCTCCTAGGCGGGGGTGCATGGTGGGAGCGATGATAGGTCCCGTGGAGGGCGGGCTTGGTATCCTGACCGCCCTGTCAGGAGAACATTCCCATGAGCACCGCTACCGCCACCGTTCGGGACCTTCTTGGCGCCGAAGCCGAGGATCTGCTCAGCCACGAAAGCGTCCTGCCCGCCGACATGCTGCATTTGCCGGGTGGCGACTTTGTCGACCGCGTCTGGACCGAAAGTGACCGGAGCCCGCAGGTGCTCCGCTCGATTCAGACGCTGTATGGACATGGGCGTCTTGGAGGCAGCGGTTATCTTTCGATTCTCCCGGTTGATCAGGGTGTCGAGCACTCTGCGGCGGCCTCGTTTACGCCCAATCCGATCTACTTCGATCCGGGCAGCATTGTGGAACTGGCGATCGAAGGGGGCTGCAACGCAGTTGCCAGTACGTGTGGCGTACTCGGGTCGGTCGCGAGGAAGTACGCCCATCGCATTCCCTTCATCGTCAAGATCAACCACAACGAACTGCTGACCTCGCCCAATCAGTTCGATCAGGTGATGTTCGGCTCGATCGACGAGGCGTGGAATATGGGTGCCGTTGCGGTGGGGGCCACGATCTACTACGGCAGCGAAGAATCACGTCGCCAGATTGTCGAGATCGCCGATGCCTTTGCCTATGCCCACGAGCGTGGCATGGCGACGGTGCTGTGGTGTTACCTGCGGAACAACGATTTCAAGGTGGACGGCATCGACTATCAC
>DOVP01000010.1:690-12986 GCA_003520025.1 Phycisphaerales bacterium | reverse complement strand
CATGTTCGGCATTATTGCGCTCAGCGGTGTCGTGGTGAACGACTCATTGGTACTCGTTGTGACTGCCAACATGCACCGAGACAAAAATCCGGATCAATCAGTCCTAGACGCAGTGTGCGCCGCTGGCATCCGTCGATTTCGTCCGATTTTGCTCACCAGCGTGACCACCTTCTTCGGCCTGGCGCCGATGATCTTCGAGACCAGTCTGCAGGCCCGCTTCTTGGTTCCAATGGCCATATCGATCGGCTTCGGCGTCCTCTTCGCTACCTTCATCATCCTGCTGCTGGTGCCGGCTCTCTATCTCGTTGTAGAAGACTGTCGCCACGGCTGGCGGCTCCTCTTTGCCGATTCCCGGCCCGACGATTGATATGTCCGCGGTAGTACAAATGCTCACGAGTTCACAATTCGGTAAGCCCTTCTCCACACGCCGGCTGCGTTACATGACGGATCGAATGGCTATCGTGCACTTCCCATGACCGCCGAGCCCAACCGCCGAACCGCCGATCTGTATCTGTGGTACGCCACGCTTGCAGAGGCATCATTCTGGGTTCCGGTGTTCTTCCTGTATTTCGCGGCCTACTTGCCACTCGATGCGGTGCTTTTGCTTGAGGCGATCTACTTCTTGTCGGTCGTGACCATTGAGGTGCCAAGTGGATGGCTCAGCGACCGGCTCGGGCGGCGGCCGACGATGCTCGTTGGGGCGTCGCTCATGGCGATCAGCCATCTGATGCTCTTTGTCGGTCCTTGGTTCTTCGCTGGAGATGTAGTCAATTCACCGCTCTTCATGTTCTTCGCGATCGGACAGGGGCTCCGCGCTGCGGGCGTCGCGTTCCGAAGTGGCACCGATACGGCGCTCCACCACGATGCGCTTGCGGCATGCGGCCTTGGACACGAATTCGCAGACCGGGAAGCCCGCGCCGCCAAACGTCGCTTTCTTGGCGCTGCTGGGGCCGCGCTGATCGGCGGCGGTGTGGCGGTCATCGATCTGCGATTGCCCTACGCCTGCTCGTTCATTGTCGCCGCTGCGATGATGATCATCATCCTGCGAATGCGTGAACCATCCGCAGGCGACGATGCCCGCACTCACGCCAACATCCTGACTCAGGCAGGTGCTTGTCTGGCGCAGTGGAGATCACCGGCTCTGCTGCTGCTTTTTGTCTTTGCAGCCATGATGCTGGTACTGAATCACGTGCCTTACGAGTACTTCCAGCCCTACATCGAGGCGGCCCTTGGTCGAGACGGACTCGATGCTGCATCCACGCCGTTGGTGACTGGCCTGCATGTGGCGGTCACGTTTTGGCTGGCCTCATTGGTCGGTGCTCGCAGTATTCGCATTCGCAATCGCATCGGCTTGTGGGGCGTGCTCTTGATCGCGATGGCGCTTCAGGTGTTCACGATTGGTGTGATGTCGTTGTGGCTCAGCCCACTCATTGTCGTGCTGTTGCTGCTTCGATCCTGCCCACGCGCCCTCATGACGCCGCCACTCAACGCAGCCGTGACTGGGTCGATTCCCACCAAACTCCGCGCGACGTATCTCTCGCTGCAGAGTTTCGTCGGTCGTCTCTCCTTCAGTGGGACGCTGTTCCTGCTCACACTCGCCGTGCCCGCGACCGCCGCTGCCGCCTGGCCGACCATCCGCACGCAACTCGGCTTTGCCGCAATCGGAAGCCTCGTGTTCTTTGTGTTCATCGCCGTGGTCGCAATCGTCCGGGGGCGACGGGATGACGACATGGGGGCCCCTCAGCAGGACACGTCGAGCGCATCGGCCACCTGATCTGGGGGCACACCGGCTGCGCGGGCGGTCTTGAGCGGACTGCCATGGCCAGCCTCGATCGTCACGGTGGTGCCGGTCGCTTCGGCAAGCAGTCGACAGATCGCCTTATTCGCCTTTCCGCCTTCCGCAGCGGCACTGATGCGGACCTTGAGCCGATCACCGAGCAGCCCGGCGATGACATCACGGCTCGCCCCCGGGACCGCCTTGAGGCGGACAAGCGTGTCGCCTCGGTCTGCTGTGAACACCTCTGCCATGAGCGGCATCCTACGAGACGCTACCTTGGCGGCGTGCACAGACATGAATACGACGATGTTCGCTTCAAAAACTTCCAGCAGGATGTGCTCGAGCCCGCCGCCTTCATCGCTCGCAGCCCTCTGAAGGTCTCGGTCTGGCAGACATCTGAACGAGTCTCTTCTGAGCAAGCGGCAACTGAGGCATATTCGGCAGTCGCGGCAGGCTGGCGGTGGGGGCCGGTGTGGTCGACGGCGTGGTTTCGGCTCAGCGGGGAGACACCCTCCGGCGAGGGCGAACTCGCCTTGAGATTCTCAAGCGGCACCGAGGCACTCCTTCGATTCCGCGGCGAGCCCTTCCACGGCCTCGATGCCAACCACGATCTGGTCATGCTTCCCGATGGCGCTCAACTCGACGACATGCTGATTGAAGCCGCGTGCAACCTACCGCTCGGCATCAGCACGTTCTGGTGGGACGAACAGGAAGTGCAAGCCCGCTGGCGTGAGGACGCCCCCGGGCGGCTGGAGTTTGCCGAACTCGTTCGCGTTGATGCGCACATGCAGCAGTTGACAAGCCGCTTCGACTTTGCGAGGCGATTCTTGCAGGCATTGCCACCGAACGGCGGCCGAACGCAGCGACTGGCGCAGGCGATGCACGATGCGATGAACGCCATCGACCCGTGCAACCCAGCGCAGCAGGCATCTGCATCGCTGGCTACGCTGGACGAGGCGATTGCCGCGGGATCGCCCTCAGCGACGACCTGCACGGCCATCGGCCACGCCCACATCGACACGGCGTGGCTGTGGACACTCGAAGAAACCAAGCGAAAGTGCACCCGCACCTTCGCCACGATGCTTCGGCTGATGGAACGCAACGATGACTTCACCTTCCTCTGCAGTCAACCGCAGCAGTATGCCTGGATGGAGGAGTTGCAGCCCACGCTCTTCTCGCAGATTGCCGGGCAGGTCAGGGACGGGCGATGGGAAGCCGGCGGCGGCATGTGGGTCGAGCCCGATTGCCTGATTCCTTCTGGCGAGTCGCTCATCCGGCAGATCATCAAAGGCACTGGCTGGTGGACATCGCGTTTCGGCGATGCTGCTGCGCAGCGACATTTGTATCTGCCCGACACCTTCGGCTTTCCTGCATCGCTTCCGCAGATCGCGCAGCAGTCCGGACTCGACACGTTCATCACCAACAAGATCGCGTGGAATGAAGTCAACGACTTTCCGCACGTCACCTTCCGCTGGCGCGGCATCGACGGCACCGATCTCGTCTCGCACATGACGCCCGGGCACAATTACAACTCGGAGATCGCGCCGAGCGATCTGCTCGCAGCCGAGCGAAACGTCATTGAGAAGGACCACGGCACGCCATCCGCTTGGCTGCAGCCCTTCGGCTACGGCGATGGTGGCGGCGGGCCGACGCAATTGCAGATTGATCGTGTGTACGCATCGGCCTCGGCCGGTGATCTGCCCAAGACGCAGTTCGGACGCGTGGATCTGTTCTGCGAGACGCTCCATGCAACGCCGTCATTGCCCGTTTGGGATGGCGAGTTGTACATGGAAGGCCACCGCGGCATCTACACCTCGCAGGCCTGGCTCAAGCGTGCCAACCTGCAACTCGAAGAAGCGTTGCGCGTGGCCGAGTTGGTAGGCGGATCAGACGAAGGCACTGCTGCCACGCTTGGGCGGTGCTGGGAACACGTGCTGCTGCACCAGTTTCACGACATTCTGCCCGGATCCTCCATTGCGGAGGTCTACGCGGAGGCGAGGGAGGCCTGTTCTACCGCTGCATCGCTCGTCGAGTCGATTGCCGCCGAAGGGCTGGGCAGCGGCGACGCCGTTTTTAACCCGGCATCGACCGCGAGAAGTGGCGTGGTTGCTGTCGGCGGCGAGCTCCGATGGGCCGACGGGATCCCCTCGCTTGCATGCGGCATCGCCACGCCTCGACTTCCAGCCTCCATCAAGCCCGTGCAGTGCGACGGCACCATCGTGGACAACGGGCTGGTGTCCTTCCGTGTCGGCGGCTGCGGCTGCCTCAAATCTTTGCGCTGCTGCAATACGCCGCTCGATGTCGCGACCGATGAGACCGGGCAGAAGATGCGGGTTGGTGAGTTCAAACTGTATGAAGACCGACCGCGGCAGTGGGATGCGTGGAATCTCGATCACGACTATCGAAGCAAGGAAGTTCCACTCGATCGACCGAGCAGTGTCGAGGTGGTGGAATCGGGGCCGATGCGAGTGGTCGTCGAGGTCCGCCGTACGATCGGCAATGCCAGCACTGCCGTGGTCCGCTACACGCTTGATGCAGGTTCTCGACGTGTCGATGTCGATGCCGACATCGACTGGCATGAAGACCGCCGTGTACTTCGCGTTGACTTTCCGACGAGCATTCGAAGCAGAACCGCGACGTGCGGCATTCAGTTCGGGTGTCTTGAGCGCCCAACGCATCGCAACACCTCATGGCAGCAGGCCCAGTTCGAGGTACCGGGGCACCGATGGATGGACCTCTCCGAGCCGGGGCGGGGCTTGGCCGTGCTGGACCGCGCGATCTATGGCAGGAGCATCGAGCACGGCACGCTCGGACTCACGCTTCTCCGCGCCAGTGTCTTCCCGGATCCGCAAGCCGATCGCGGCTCACACCACCTTCGGTGGGCCCTCATGCCGCACGCAGGCGACTGGCGAGCGGACGGCGTGGATGCCGAGGCCGAGTCGCTCACGCGACCGTTTCGTGAGGGGACAGGCGGGCGGGCCGCACCGTTCACCATTGAGACGATCGGCCCCGTGGCCGTTGAGATCGCGGCGGTCAAACGGTCCGAGGATGGCCGGGCTCGCATCATTCGCCTCGTTGAGAAGCACGGCGGGCACGGGACGGCGGTGCTCCGGCTCGCCGAAAGTGGCGGGGCGGTGTCGCTGCGAGATTGCCTTGAACGGCCAATCGATGATGACGGCATCGTGGTGGATGGCAACGTCGTTCGCGTAGGACTGCGACCCTTCGGCATCGTCACCATTCGGGTTGAGCGCACCGCGTGATCTGGATCGACTGGATCATCATCGCGGCGCTGCCCATCGTGCTGCTGATCGCCGCAGCACGGACCCGTCGTCATGCTCGAAGCGTGTCGGGCTTCCTTGCGGCCAACCGCTGCGCAGGTCGGTATCTCATCACTGTTGCGTACGGCATGGCTCAGGTCGGCGTGATCTCGCTGGTGTGGTTCTGGCAGCAGTACTACGACGTGGGGTTCACATCGGTCTTCTGGGGCTGGATGGAAGGTCCGGCCATGATCATCCTCGCCCTGAGCGGGTGGGTGGTCTACCGGTACCGCCAGACCCGCGCCATGACGATGGCGCAGTTCTTTGAACTGAGATACAGCCGCTCGTTCCGCGTCTTCGGCGGTCTTGTCGCCTTCCTCTCCGGCATCCTCAACTACGGCATCTTTCCAGCAGTCGCGGCGAGGTTCTTCATCGTGCTGCTCGGACTGCCCGACTACTGGCTGATCGCCGGCTTCGAAGTATCCGTCTTTGTCTCCCTCATGGTGATGTTGCTCGGAACGGCCATCTTCTTCGTATTCATGGGCGGGCAGATCGCCGTCATCGTGACGGATTGGATTCAGGGCACGTTCGCCAACTGGGTCTTCCTTGCCGTGATGGCCTACCTGTTGTGGCTGGTGCCGTGGAGCAGCATCGAACTGGCCTTTGAGGCGGCGCCCTCCGGAAAGTCGCTGACGAACCCGTTTGACCTTGGTGGAGAAGAGCGATTCGACGCGTGGTACTGGGTCATCGCCGTCATCGTGCTGTTCTATGGCATGCTCAGTTGGCAGGGCACCAGCGGCTACAACGCATCGGCCATCACGCCGCACGAGGCCAAGATGGCCAACATCCTCGCAGGTTGGCGGTTCCGGGTGCTCATGCTCGTGACACTCATCCTGCCCATCTGCATTCGCGCGGTGCAGGTCGATCCGAAGTTTGCTGGCATCGCTGAAGGCATCGATGCCGTGACATCGACCCAGGCAACCGATGCATTACAGGCCGAGGTCCGCGCGCCAGCCGCTGCAGCGCTCATGTTGCCGAGCGGACTACTCGGATTGTTCGCAGCGGCGCTCGTTGGCGCCTTCATCTCAACCAATGACACATATCTGCACTCGTGGGGATCGATCTTCATTCAAGATGTGGTACTTCCGTTTCGCAAGACACCGCTCTCTGCCCGCGCCCACCTTTGGATGTTGCGGGCGAGCATCTTTGGTGTCGCCATCTTTGCGTTTGTCTTCTCGATGGTCTACACGCCGACGCAGTATGTGGCGATGTTCCTCGCGCTGACAGGGGCGATCTTTATTGGTGGGGCGGGAAGTGTGATCATCGGTGGGCTCTACTGGAGCCGCGGCACGACTACAGGGGCTTGGGCTGCGATGATCTCCGGCATAGTCGTTTCCTGCAGCGGCATTGCCGCAAAGCAACTCCCCGACGATGTCGTACTCGGCGACGGCGCGATGTTCGATCTGATTCGCTGGATGAAGGAGGGCGTGACCGGGCAGGAACTCACCTTCTGGTCCATCGCCATTTCGATCGGATGCTACGTTGTGTTCTCGCTGGCTACATGCCGTGCCCCTTTTAACATGGACCGCATGCTGCACCGGGGTAAGTATGCGTTGGGCGAGGACGTCGCCAAAGGCACACACATCAAGAAGCGCCGCCTCGCCGTTCTGATGGAGCGTCTCGGATTCGACAGCGAAATGACTACTCGCGACCGCTGGGTCACCGCCATCACGCTCGCCTGGCCCGTCATCTTCACCACAGTTTTCGCAACCGCGCTCATCGCCCACTTCCTCGGCTGGGCCCCTGGAAGCGGCTTCTGGGCAGCCGCTTGGGGCTGGTACACCATCCTTGCGATTGCCACCGCCACCATCATTGTCATTTGGTTCACCATCGGCGGCATCCAGAACCTGCAGGCGATGTTCCGCAAACTCCGCACCTACCAGGCCAGCGAAGCAGACGACGGTCGCGTCATCGACCATCACAATGCGGATGAAACCTGACAAGCGGCCCGACTGACCCTATCCTGCCTCGTCGACTCTGAATAAAATCACCTTGCTCTTGGAGACTCCGATGGGATTTGAATCACGCGACTACATGCGAGCGGATGCTCGGCCGGCTCGAGAGGCAACTGGACGCATGGATGCGGCAAGAGTGGCGTTTTTGCGGCGGACGTACCTGCATCTTGCAGGGGCGATCGTTGCGTTTGTGGTGGTGGAATCGCTGCTGCTTCGGTTGCCATTTATTAGTTCGGTCGTGGAAACGATGGCTGGAAGTGGAATGACCTGGTTGCTCGTGCTCGGACTGTTCATGGGTGTGGCGTACGGGGCTGATCGGCTGGCGCGGAGCACGGCGGGGGCCGGGGTGCAGTACCTCGGACTCGGGCTGTATGTGGTGGCGGAGGCGCTCATCTTTGCGCCGCTGCTCTATATCGCGACGCGGCATGGCGGCGACGGGATTCTCTCAACCGCTGCGATCGTGACGTTTGGTGTGTGCGGCGCGCTCACGGCCTATGTGCTGATTTCAGGCGTGAACTTCTCGTGGCTTCGCGGCGTGGTCGCCGTGGGCGGCATCGCGGCGATGCTGACCATCGTGGGGGCGATCATCTTCGGCTTCTCGCTTGGCGTGTTCTTCGCTGGGCTGATGATCATGCTCGCTGCGAGCATGCTGCTGTATCAAACGTCAGCAGCGATGCATAAATGGCGAACCGATCAGCATGTGGCGGCGGCGCTTGGTTTGTTCGCCTCGGTGATGCTGATGTTCTACTACGTCGTGGTCTTTTTGATGGGACGCGATTGAGAAGAGTTCAGTCGCCGGTGGCGGTGAAAGCCTGACAGGCTTCGACTTCGATGCGGACCTTGTGCGTGTCGCGGTATTGGTTGCCTTGTTCGTCGAGTTCGACGGAGGCGATGGCTTTGATTCGAGCGTAGGGGACGAAGGCTCTGGTCTTGAGCCGTGGCAGATTGACCTCGAAGTGGTCTTCGCAGCAGAGCAGGAGTTCCGCTTCGTCGAAGTGGTCGGCCTGCCGCAAGTTGATCGAGATCGGACAGTGCAGGAAGTTGGCGAGCAGTTCCCGCATGGTCTGGAAGCGAGGATGGTGATCGGCCGGTTCGGGTGGCGTTTGAGACTCCGGAGGAGCGGGAAATTCCAGGCCCTTGATGGTGCTGGCCTGAATCCACTCGCTCCTGCCCGACGGCTGCACCATGGCTTCCGGTGGCACTTGTCCGAGCAGTGTGGCCTGTTTGAGTTGCTCAGCCGTCATCCACGGTGAGGTCTGGCCGTCGTGGCGGATGCGGTATCTCGCGGTCCCCTCAGTCGCTTGCGTCATGGCAAACTCCTTTCTATCCACAATCAGGATGGATACCTACTCTTAGTTGTCGCGCGCCGTAGGGGAGATTGCAAGTCAAACAGACTGAAAAAATGCGGGAATTCCGGAATTCCCTCCGTTCGACAGCCCTCAGCGGCGAATCAGGATGTTGGAGAAGGCGATACCGCTGCCATGGCTCTGCAGGCCGATCGGGCCGCTGGCCGGCACCCCCGGGAGATGCGCGTGGTCGATGACGGTGATGCCGTTGAGCACGACCGTCAGGTACTCGCCTCGCATGCGAATGAAGTATCGATTCCACTGGCCGACCTTGGCGTCGGCGGCTACCTTGGGAGTGACGGCAGCGCGAACTTCGGGCGGCTGGGTGGTATCAGTGCGATAGCCCCATACCTCGCCGCTTCCCACGGGCCAGCACCAGAGGTTGACTTGGCTCTTGGTATTGCCGCGGAGGTAGATGCCGCTGTCCCGCTCTTCGATGGTGACCATCTTGGGCGTGCCATCTTCATTGGTGGCGTTGTTTCCGTCCGGGTGAATGACCGGGCGTTCCATTTGTCCCTGAGATTCGCCGGTCCATTTCCAATCGACAATCAGGTCGAAGTCATCGTAGGAGTTGCTCGTCCAGAGATCGCCGCCATTGCCGTTGTGCGCAATGCTCGTGCCCTGCACAGACCAGTTGTCTTCGTGGCCTTCTGGTTTTTTCCACCCTGTGAAGTCAAGTCCGTTGAAGAGCGGGCGAAACCCTTCGGCATCGTTGGCATTGGCCGCCCACGGCGATGGTTCTTCGGGAAGTTCCTTGATGCGGAGATTTCGAAAATCTACCGGTGTGCCTTCGGATTCAAGGCAGATATATCCCCTCCGCGGGTTGCAGTCGTACCCACCGCTGACCACCTTTCCGTTGACGGCCAGTGAGATGTGGCCATCCTTGCAGGTGATCGTGTACTGGTTCCATTCGCCAGCACCCTTGGTTCGCGCTTCGGAGGGCAGGCACCGCGACCAGCCGCCGGGATGTGGTCTGTCGGGTGTCATGGTGGCGCCCCAGATCGAGAAGATGTCGCCTTCGCTTGTGTAGTTCTCGGTCTCGGTGCCGATCATCACTTGGACTTCGATCGCTTTCGAGAAAGGCACACCGGGGGCGGGAAGGGCATCGGACCAGACAAAGACGCCTGCGTTGCCTTTCTCCTCGTGGTGCATCCATTCGAGTTCAAGGATGAAGTCTTCGTACATGCGAGCTGTTCGCAGCAGGCACGTGGGCTTGCCGGTGCAGCGAATCATGCCGTCTTCGGCTCGCCAGGTGGTGGCGGCGCCGTTGACGTTGACCCAGCCGGCGAGGGTCTCGCCGTTAAAGAGATCGCCCCAGCCATCACCTGTGGCGGCGGCGAGCGTGAGGCACGTAGTGAGGGTGATTGACATGGGCGGCAGCCTAGCAGGTAGCCTTTCCCGCATGAGCGAACGACTTGCCATGCTCGTGGGGGGCGGACCGGCCCCGGGTATCAACAGTGTGATTGCCGCCGCGACGATTCGGGCGAGGCTGCGGGGGGTTGAGGTGCTTGGTATCCGCGATGGCTTCGAGCGGCTGATGGAAGGGGATGCCTTGTGCGCGGAGCCGCTGGATATTGCCCGCGTCAGCCGTATCCACTTCCTCGGAGGCTCGGTGCTGCGGACATCCCGGGCGAATCCGACGGCGGATCCTGCGGCGATCAAGGCCGTGGTGTCCACATTGCAGGGGCTTGGAGTCACGATGCTCTTGACGATCGGCGGCGATGACACGGCCCTCTCGGCGAAGTCGATCGCAGATGCGGATGGAAGTGACATACGGGTTGCTCACGTACCAAAGACGATCGACAACGACCTCGACCTGCCGCCGGATATCAATACGTTTGGTTACGAAACGGCGCGGCATGTCGGTGTCGGCATCGTGCACAGCCTGATGGTGGATGCCAAGACGACCTCGCGGTGGTACATCGTCGTGACGATGGGGCGCAAGGCGGGGCATCTGGCGCTTGGCATCGGCAAGGCCGCTGGCGCGACAGTAACTGTGATTCCGGAGGAATTCAACGGTGATCGGGTAACGCTCGATGAGGTCGCCGACATCATCGTTGGTGCCATCATCAAACGCCGGGTACTCGGGCGACGTGATGGCGTTGTGGTCGTGGCCGAGGGCGTATGCCTGGCGATCGATCCAGAGGAACTCGCTTCGCTTGGTCTTGTTGAACGGGATGATCATGGAAACATTCGCCTTTCTGAACTGGATCTCGGGCGGGTGCTGCAAGCCGAAGTGATGCGGCGGCTCTCGCAACTCGAGCACGACACAACAGTCGTCGCCAAGAACCTTGGCTATGAACTTCGCAGCGCGGCACCTATTCCGATCGACCTTGAGTACACCCGCGATCTGGGCTATTGCGGCGCCGAGTTCCTTGTCCAAGGTGGCAGCGGGGCCATGGTCAGCATGCAGCAGGGCCGCTTTGTGCCGATTCCATTCGACGAGTTGATGGATCCTGTGACCGGGCGAATGAAGGTCCGGCTCGTCGACATCAACTCTACGCGGTACGCGATTGCGCGGCGATACATGATTCGGATCCGCAGGGACGACTTTGAGGATGCCCGGCGCATCGAGGATCTTGCCGAAGCGTACGGGGGTGACGTTGCTGCCTTCCGGGTGCGGTTTGAGCCACAGGTCTTGCGCGAGCCAGCACCGTTGCAACTGCGCTAGAAGGAACGTCTGTACACTGTTCATATGATCGCGACCGCCATCTTCCTCATGCTGCTTGTCACCCTGCTGGCCATGCGGACGAAACGCCGCTGGCCGGCAATCATCTGTTTTGTCATCACACTTGCTGCGGTGTCGCTGCTGTTGTGGCATCACATCACTGATCCACTCAACCTTTCCTTCTGAGACCCACTTGATGCGCCGGTTTCTCTACTTCATCGCCTCCATCGAGATTCTCGCCGTGTGCGGCGTGCTCGGCGGTGCTTTCTGGATGCAGTTTGTGGAGTGGGAATACCCTTGCCCGCTCTGCCTCATTCAGCGGATGGCGATGCTGCTCTGTCTGATGGGACCTGCGCTCATCATCATGGACGGACTCAAACAGCGAGATGTTTCATCAGGAGCCGTCATGGCGGGGTATGGGATGAGCGTTCTCGGAGCGATTGTTGGACTCGTTGCTTCGAGCAGGCAGGTGCTGCTGCACATCATGCCCGGCGATACAGGTTATGGCTCGGCGGTGATGGGCATGCATCTGTACTCATGGGCGGTTGTGGTGTTTTTGACGGTGCTGGTCTTCAGTGGATTTGGACTGCTTCTGTGCAGCCGCTGGCGTCCACAGGCGGGTAACAGCAAAACGTGGTCGCTCGCGGTGCTGTGGATTTTTGGCATCTTCATTTTCGCCAATGCGGTGTCCGCCTTCTGCGAGGCCGGACTGCACTTGTATCTGCCGGACAATCCGACTTCGTACAGGTTGTTCACAGGGCCCTGAATGGGCGGAGATCAACCAGCGGAATCGTCTGGCAAAGACCTCCCCGTATTGACGGGGGATCGCCCAACTCGCGAGACAGCAGTCCCGACAACGCTCCGAAGAACGTGATCAGCGTGAATGTGCGACCGGCGGGATATTGATCGGCCCACTCCCGTTGTAGTCCGATCAGCAGCCCGAGTGCTGTGGCGAGGGCGAGTGAAAGTAGATCCGGCATCGGCATGGCTCTCTCAAGAGTTTCGGGGCATATCGCAATTCGTCGGGTACAGTGCTGGCATGTACAAGACACTACTGATAGGAATCGTTGTATTGGGTGTGCTCTGTGGCGGTGCGGCGATGCAGGAATCAAAAAGTTCACAGGCTGAAGTGTTCAAAATCGATTCTGTGCATTCAACCACGCTTTTTCGCATCCATCATGCGGGTGCGGGGCGATTCTGGGGACGGTTCAATGGTGTCACCGGGACGGTCGC
>DOVP01000010.1:0-300 GCA_003520025.1 Phycisphaerales bacterium | reverse complement strand
TCGATACCGGCAACGAAAGACTCGACGGCACGCTCAAGGGTCCCGATTTTTTCAATACTCGCGAGTTCGAGGATGTCTCATTCAAGAGCACCTCGGCCGAGCGGATCCGTGATGGATACTGGAAAGTCACCGGCGACATGACCATGCTTGGGGTGACCAAACCGGTTACAGCTGAGGTTGAGGTCACCGGCGTCCGTGGCAATCCGGTCGTCGCCAAGGCGGGCTGGGAAGCATGGTTTGAGATCAATCGATCCGACTTCGGAATGGATTGGGGCGTCGAGAACGGCGCACTCAGCGATG
>DOVP01000169.1:10376-10579 GCA_003520025.1 Phycisphaerales bacterium | reverse complement strand
GTTGCTGTTGTTCGCCGGACTGCTGCTGCTGATCTTGCTGCTGTTGCTCGCCGGACTGTTGCTGCTGGTCTTCTTGCTGCTGCTCACCGGACTGTTGCTGCTGGTCTTGCTGCTGCTCTTGCTCACCGGACTGCTGCTGCTGGTCTTCTTGCTGTTGCTCACCGGACTCCTGCTGCTGGTCTTGTTGCTGTTGCTCGCCGGAC
>DOVP01000169.1:0-10017 GCA_003520025.1 Phycisphaerales bacterium | reverse complement strand
CGGACTGCTGCTGCTCATCGGACTGTTGCTGCTGCTGATCCTGTTGTTGCTGTTGTTCCTGCTGTTGTTTCTCCACTTCCTGCAGACGACGCCACGCCAGTTCACCATTGGCGCGCGCCTCCTGATCGCCAGGGTTGTTTGCAAGTGCCGATCGATAGTGCTGCAATGCCTGACGGAATCGGTCCGCAGCGTCTTGGAGTGCAGGTTGCCCGCCGTCGGGAGACCCTCCGGAGGCCTGTGATGCCAGTTGGTATGCAGTATTCCCGAGGTTGTAGGCGGCAGCGCCAGCGAGCGAAGGGTCATTGGAATTCATGGCCTGCTCAAACGCGGCTGCGGCCTGCTCAAGATCACCGGCGCGGTATGCCGCCACCGCCTGATCATAGGACAGTACCGGGTTCGGCATTTCGCTCTGCTGCTGCGCGCGGGCGAGCGCATCTGCAGCCTCTGCCCACTTCTGCCGCGAAGCAGCATCTTCGGCAACGCGAATTTCCTGGCGAATAGATCGCTGCGGTGGATCCACCGCAGGTGCCGCCGCAAGAAGAAGAGGAATGGCTATAAGCACGTGCAGAGGTTTCATGAGAATGCCCTCTGCGTACGCGACAGTGGGGGGGTACTTCGCTGCGCAGCGCCGCGGAAGCCCCGCCGCAGTCCAACGCGAAGACCGAGCACGCTTTCGATTGCGAGAAGCAGCAAGGCGGCACCGATACACCAGCGATAGCGGGGGATTGCCCGTTCGACGCGGGCCGACTCGACACGTTTGCCCGTTGCGGGCGCAATGACGCGGTCGTAGACATCCGCGAGATCAAGGTTGGCCGTGCCAGCAGGGATGTACTGGCCGCCAGCGGCGGCGGCGACCTCCTGCAAAATCGTCGGTTTCAGTTTCGACCAGACTTCTCGTCCATCGTGCGTCAGAAAGATCCGCTCGCCGTTTACTTCGGTCGGAATTCGTCCGCCTTCGGATTCGTCGCCGAGTCCTACCGTCCAAATTGAGATGCCGGTTTCCGCTGCCGCCGCAGCCGCCTCAGTCGGGTAGGACCCCATGTCATCACCATCGCTGAGTACGACAATCGTCTTGAATCCGTCATCGCCGATCGCGAGGGCTTCTTCGGAAATCCGAATGGCATCGCCCATCATCGATCCGCCTCGCCGGCCGGTCCTTACGGTGATTTCATCGAGTGCCAACCGCATGGCATGCAGATCCCGTGTCAGTGGCACCTTGAGCGTGGGGGTACCACCGTAGACCACCAGACCGAAACGATCTCCCACTGCCTGATCGAGTACATCTTCGATGTACTGCTTGGCCCGCTCCAGCCGGTTCGGGCGCAGGTCTTCAGCCAGCATGGATCGACTCGTGTCGAGCGCAAAGATCACGTCGATGTTCCGCTGCGCCACCTGCTCATACCGGACGCCCATGCGAGGGTCGAGTAATGCCGCCACCAGTAGAAGCAGCGAGCCTGCCAGCATGACGGAACGCCACCCGCGTCGGGTCGGACCAATGGCTCGTTCGAATCGTCCGACCAGATTGGCAGTGGCAAGTCGATTCATTGCCCGGCGGCGGCGTGCTGCAGCGATCACCAGCACCGCGATGGCAACAGCGAGCGTCCAGAGCCAGATCAAGGAATCGGGTTGGGTGAATCGAAAGTCCACGAAGAACTCCGTCAGGGAATGGTTCGGTATCGGGTGGTAGCGAGCACGATTTCAAGAAGCAGAACAAGCATTGGGAAGATCAGCAGCGGGGGGAGATGAACGCCGCCCAGCGTCACCGGCGTGACTGCGAGGTCGGTGTAGTGGAAGAATCGCTCTTCTGCGACCTCCGTTTTCTCCAGAGCATCAATTTCCGCGTAAATAGCGGCCAGCGATTTGGTGTTCTGGGCGCGGAAAAACCGTCCGCCTGTTGCCTCTGCAATTGCCTGCAGTGTTGTTTCGTCGAGATCTGACCGGACCTGCTGGATGTGCGTGCGGCCAAACGCGTCCTTCATCGGCATCGGCACAAGCCCTTGCCTGCCAACTCCGATGGTATAGACCTTGATGCCAAGGGCCGCAGCCATATCCGCTGCGGCCACCGGATCTATTTCACTGGCGGTATCGGCGCCGTCGGTCAGCAAGATGACGATCCGGCTGCGGATGTCGTCGGTGTTCAGATCGGTTCGGTCTTCAAGATCGTTCAGCCTGCTTGCCGCAAGTGCGAGCGCATCGCCAATGGCAGTGTTGGCGCCTTCCGCCTCGGTGGCGGGGCGGACCTGAACAAGGGCTTCCGCAAGCGTCGTGTAGTCGAGCGTCATCGGGCAGATGCTGTCGGCGTAGGTGCCGAAGGTGATCAGTCCGATCAGGTCGTGTTCGCGGCCGGGCAGTTCAGCCTCTCCGAGTACGAAGTCGGCGGCCACCGCCTTGACGACTTCGAGTCGATCGACCTGCCGTCCGTTGAGCGTCAAGTCCAGGGCCTGCATCGAACCGCTTCGGTCGATCACCAGTTCAATGGCGACGCCCTCAACAGACTTGCTCGTCTGCTCGTCGCCCTTGATCGGGCCGACCATGAGAATGACGAGCATCACGATGGCAAGCGTCCGCAGTCCTGGTAGCACCCACCGCGTGCGGGCGGCCCAGCCGTGGGGAACGGTTCGCGCAGCGGCAGTCGTGGACCACGGTACCGCGGGGCGCGCAGATCGTCTTGCAAATCGCCACCAGGCAAGCGGGATCATCGGGATGAGCAGCAGGAGCCACCAGAGCATGTCGGGGTGGAAGCTCAGCATGGAGCGACCTCCCGTTCCGGCGTTCCGCCGTGATCTGTTGCCATGGCGGCGAAGGCGACCTCGACCTCGTCGACAAACTCGGCTGCCTCGTTGATGGCGTGTTCGCCATGTTCCAGATCGGGTTCGTGCATAGCGAATTTGACCAAGTCTGCAGTGCGAAGGAAAGCATGCAGACCGGCTCGCTGCGAGTCGCTGAGTCTGGAATCACGTTCGGCATCCCGCAGGAACTCATCGGTTGTATTGCGAGGCGCATGCAATCCGAAACGGCCTTCGATGTATTGGCGGACGATGCTGCTCAGTCTTGTGTAAAAGGTTCCCGGTTCACCACGCTGAAGGTACTGCTTGGCCCGCAGGCTTCGCATCGCCGCGCGGGCAATCTCGGCGGCGGTCGGTGGGGGTCCCTCGACGCGATCACGAAGCCCCAGCCACAGGCCGACGCCCCCGAGAAGCAGAAGACCAGAACCCGCCGCGAGTACCCATGGCCACCAGGGCGATCCGGGGATGTCAATCCAGCCGCGAATATCGTTCAGTTCCGCATCGGCAGAGGCCAAGGTCGATGTGATGGTCACCGTCAACGGTTTCGTTTCCAGTTGCCCGGTGACGGCTGGCTCACTCCGTTCGTCCTTGAATTCGATGGTGATGGCGGGAAACTCATGCTCGCCCGGCTCGAAGGAATCCAGCACGAGTTCTTGTGTCCATTGCCGCCCCCCGTTTTCCAGAGGAAGGTCCATCGTGTCGGAGGACTGCAGGACGGTCAGCCCTCCAAGTTGAGCGTCCTCCGGTGGGAGCAGGAGCGGCGTAGCGATGATGACGCCCGCCTCGGTTTGCGCTTCGATTGATACTGCGATCCGCTCACCGGCGGTTGCTTCGGCCGAGGAGACTGTGACAGAGGCGTGGACGGGGCCACGGTCCACAGCAGAGCGGATGCCCTCATCGACTGGAGGTTGTTCGCACCCGAACGGCATGATGGCAAGGCCTGCGGCAATGATCAGGAGGCGGCGCATCAGTGTTCCATCCTCGCTTCGCGGCGCCGAAAGAAGGCGCTCAGCGTTTCGACGAAGGACTCGCCGGTCTGGAGCGGAAGGCGATCGATCCGGTGGCGTCGCATCCAGCCCAATCTTCGCTCGCTGTCGGCAGTGGCCTGCGTGGTCCAGGCATCACGTACGGCGCGAGAAGTTGTGTCCAGGAGCACCAGTTCACCCGATTCGGCATCCCGCATCTCCAACAGACCGACCTCCGGTAGTTCGAATTCTCGGCGATCACCCACATCGATGGCGACGAGGTCGTGCTTCCGGCGGACGACGCGAATCGCCTGCTCCCAGCCGTCATCCTGAAAGTCGCTTACGAGGAAGGCGGTGCAGCGACGCCGCTGGACATGCCGGAAGTACTCCAGTGCTCCGGCGATGTCGGTGCCGTTTCCTGTCGGCTCGTGGGCGAGCAGTTCTCGAATCACCCTCAGCACGTGCTGCGTTCCCTTTCGGGGGGGCACGAACTTCTCAATGCGGTCCGTGAAAGCGAGCAGCCCGACCTTGTCGTTGTTGCGGATGGCCGAGAAGGCGAGCGTGGCGCACAGTTCAGTGATGAGTTCGCGTTTGGTCTGCTCGTTGGTGCCGAAGCCCTGTGAGCCACTCATGTCCACGATGAGCATGACGGTCAACTCACGCTCCTCGCGGAACTGCTTGATGTACGGATCCCCTGCCCTCGCCGTCACATTCCAGTCGATGGCGCGGACGTCGTCTCCGGGCTGATACGGGCGGACCTCCTCGAATTCGATGCCCCGGCCCTTGAAGGCCGAGTGGTACTGACCAGCGAGCAGTTCGCTGGCCAGCCGCGAGGTGGCAATCTCGATCCGCCTGATCTTCTTGAGCAGTTCGGTGGGGATCATGGTCGTGAATCCGTGGCTGTGATGGTCAGGGAACCGGGACGTGATCAAGCACGGCCTGGATCACATCTTCCGACGTCTTTTCTTCTGCTTCTGCCTCATAGGTCGTTGCGACGCGGTGGCGAAGCACATCCATGGCGAGATTCTTGACATCCTGCGGCACGACGTAGCCGCGGCCGTCAAGGAAGGCCTCCGCTTTCGCCGCGAGGGAGAGGGCGAGGGTCGCGCGGGGGGAGGCACCGAACTCGACGAGTGCCCCGAGTTCCGGAGAGATGAGTTCGGGCTCGCGGGTGGCGAACACGATATCGACGATGTACTTGGCGATTTTCTCGTCGAGATAGATCGAGTCGACGACCTTGCGAGCAGCGAGGATGTCCTCGGGCTTCATCACCGCAGAGACCGTCGGTGACTCGCCGGTTGTCGCCATCCGGTGGAGGATCTCCACCTCCTGATCGCGAGTGGGATAGGTGACAACGACCTTGAGCAGGAAGCGATCTACTTGCGCTTCGGGCAATGGATAGGTGCCTTCCTGTTCGATCGGGTTCTGTGTGGCGAGCACAAGAAATGGGTCCGGGAGCGTATGCGTTTCCTTGCCGATGGTGACCTGCCGCTCCTGCATGGCTTCAAGCAGGGCGCTCTGCACCTTTGCAGGGGCGCGGTTGATCTCGTCGGCAAGGACGATGTTGGTGAAGACCGGTCCCTTGTTGACGACGAAGTCGCCTTCTTGCGGTCGATAGATCAGCGTGCCCATGACATCGGCGGGCAGCATGTCGGGTGTGAACTGAATGCGCTGAAAGCCGGTGTCGATGCCTCTTGCGAGGCTCGAGACGGCCAGCGTCTTGGCAAGTCCTGGAACACCTTCAATCAGAAGGTGGCCGTTGGCGAGAATCGCAACGAGCATGCGGTTGAGCAGGACATCCTGTCCGACGACGACTTCGTGCATCTCGCGGACGAGGCGGCGGAATGGTTCGCTCGCTTCCTTTACCTGCTGAGCGACGGCATCGACACTCGTCTGCTGGGTACTGTTCATTGCATTCTCCGTGGCCGAAAAATCGGCCTGCGCGATCGACATCGAGATCCTCCAGGAGCGGGGGAAGCGGATACTCGCACCCTTGCGAGCATCCCGTCCGCCTTGTGAGATGGCTACGGACGGCCCTGAAGTGAGGTTCGGACGGATTCTAGACAGTATGCGGGGTTTTGGGGGCTCGATCGATTCAGCCCCGCGGCCAGGAGCGACTCGCGGGATCTTGTCCCCAGAATCGGGCATAGTGCTCATAGACCTTTGGGTGGGCCTTTTGGAAGCGAATCGGGTCGTCAAAGAAGCACTCGGTCGTGACGGCGAAGAACTCGGCCACATTGGTCAACCCATAGGGGCGGATAACGTCCCGTCCACCGCCGGCATACCGCTTCCGCAAGGCGGCGAAGGTTTCCGACATGGTGCTGTTCCATGAGGCATAGTCCTCGCGGTTCTTGAGCATCGGAGTGCCATTGGTTGTGCCGGCCATCATGTCTACCGCGTGGGCGAGTTCGTGGAAGACGACGTTGAGCCCGCGGCCGGGTGAATGCGCCGCTTGCAGCGAATCCTTCCACGAGAGGACGACCGGACCGTTGTACCAAGCCTCCCCGAGGTTGGCCGAGCCGGAATGGACCAGCCCGTCTGAGCCGACCCGCTCCTGCGACTGTACATAGGCCGTGGGGTACACCAAAAAGGTTCGAACGTTGTGGAAGTAGTCGGTGGCGTCGAGGTGCAGCAGCATGATGGCTGCCTGCGCAGCAATCACCACCTGCACGCGATCGTTCATTTCTAGTTCCCCGCAGCCCTCCCAATACTTCTCGTCTATGAGGATGGTGATGGTTTCGCGAAGGCGAGCCAGTTCGGCCTCGTCCAGTAACTGCGTGTATGGCACATCCGCATCGAGTATGTCCTGCCACGCTTCGGGGAAAGGCGATTCCAGCAGTTTGCGGCGGTGGTGTTTGCGGAGTAGGGACATCGTGGTTTAACTGCGTTCCACCAACCGGTCGATCAGATGTGTTGATTCGGCGAGGGCTGTTTCGGCGAAGTCCCCGAAGAAGGCCGACACCTCGCCGAAGGCCTCGCGGAAGGCCGCGGCATCTCCGCTCTGAACGAGGGCGTCGAACTCGGCCGCCGCTGCGCGGAAGGCAGTAGCGACCTCCTTGGTATTTGGATTTGACATCTGAATGGCGCTGTACAGATTCGGCGACTGGGCGAAATGCCGCGCCGTCATCAGCAGTTCGAGGTGGTAGATCGGGCTGGTGAATCGGAGCGTCTCTTCGATGGATACGTCGAGATGTTCCATCGTCCGCCCGATGACCTCGGTCGAGAAGTGAGTGAGTACCTGCACGACGGCCATGACCCGATCATGGTCTTCGGGCGTGGTTTCCAGCAGGGTGAGTCCCGCGGCGCGGAGGGTACTCGTCAGCCATGTCATCCAATCGGTACCGTCGACAAGGCGTCCGGGGGTGATGGCAATCCGCTGCCCCTGCAGACTGTGGACGCCCGGACCGAACAGTGGATGTGTTCCGATCACACTGGCGGTGCTTGAGGCAAGCATGGCCGCGACGGGATCATGCTTGGTGCTGGTCACGTCGGTGAAGAGCGAATCCTCGCAAAGATGGGGCCCCGCTCGGCGGATGACTTCTTCGGTCTCGCGGATATCCACCGAGACCAGCACGACGTCGGCGGATGCCGCTGCCTGCTCGATCGTGAGTGTGGTGTTTCGATCAACGGTAAGCACCTCGTTGCCCAGATCCTGCAGTAGGCCGCTCATCATGGTTCCCATGCCGCCCTCGGCGCCAATGACGGCGACTCTCTGAGATGTCAGATCCTGTGGTACTGCGGCGTGCAACTGCGCTTGCCGATTCCGGCTCGCCCACAGCACGAGCCTGAACAGGCTTTCGGTGACTTCCGGATTCAGCCCGCTGCGGTCTGCCACACTGCGGCGATCTGCCAGCAGGGCCGCCTCCCGTCCATCATCCCGGATGGGTATGCCCGTTTCTCGCTTCACCGCGGCCACTTCGCCCACGACCCGATGCCGTTCAGCGAGCAGGTCCATGAACTGGTGATCGATCTGGTCAATGCGGTCCCGCAGCGTCTGGAGGGCCGGCGGGATCGGCTGCTCAGGTTGGGAAGAAGTGCTCATCTGGAGAGTTCAGGATACGCTGAGATGTCCTCAGTCGGTATCATTCGGACTGTTCGGATCAGGATACATTTCGCCCAGTGGCCCGCTCCGGGAGAAGGACCCACACCATGAACACGACGGTCACCGCACCGCACGCGAGCAGTACCTTCACCGACGAATATTTGGATATCGTCAGGCAGCGTGATCCCAACCAGCCCGAGTTTCTGCAGGCGGTACAGGAGGTTGTGATGTCGCTTGAGCCGGTGCTTGAGCGGCATCCGCACTACCGTCGACTTCGCGTACTCGATCGGCTCATTGAGCCTGAGCGGGTGGCGCAGTTCCGCGTTCCATGGACGAGCGATGACGGCCAAACCCATGTCAATCGCGGGTTTCGCGTTGGGTTCAGTTCCGCGATCGGTCCCTACAAGGGTGGCTTGCGGTTCCATCCGAGCGTCAACCTGAGCATTCTGAAGTTCCTTGCCTTCGAGCAGATCTTCAAGAACAGCCTCACCGGTCAACCCATCGGCGGGGGCAAGGGTGGCTCCGACTTTGATCCACGCGGTCGCAGCGACGGCGAGGTCATGCGGTTCTGTCAGTCGTTCATGACTGAGCTCTATCGGCACATCGGTCACAACACCGACGTCCCTGCTGGTGACATCGGCGTAGGCGGCCGCGAGATCGGTTACATGTTCGGTCAGTACAAGCGCATCACCAACACCTTTACGGGTGTCCTGACCGGCCGTGCCCCCGGATGGGGTGGCAGTCTTCTGCGGCCTGAGGCGACCGGATACGGCGAGGTCTACTTTGCAGCCGAGATGGCCAGAACGCAGGGCGATACGCTCGAAGGAAAGCAGTGCTTGGTGTCGGGTTCGGGGAACGTCGCCCAATATGCTTGCCGCAAACTCATCGAACTTGGAGCGATACCGATTACGCTGAGTGACTCCTCCGGCTGGATCCACGATCCAGACGGTATTACGGAAGAAAAATTGCAGTTCGTGATGGAGTTGAAGAACGAACGTCGCGGTCGCATTGCCGAGTACACCGAGCGATTCACCTCCGCGACATGGGCCCCTTCGGACGCCGAAGCCACCCACAATCCAATGTGGTGTGTCGAGGCGGAGGCAGCCTTCCCTTCGGCAACCCAGAATGAAATCAACGCGGTCGACGCGGCCAATCTTGTTGCCGGAGGCGTGCGCCTTGTCAGTGAGGGCGCGAACATGCCCACAACGCCCGAGGCTCAGGACATCCTGGTCGATGGTGGCGTACTGCTCGGCCCGGCCAAGGCTGCCAATGCTGGTGGAGTTGCCGTCTCCGCGCTTGAGATGGCGCAGGCCAGCCAGCGGCTGCGGTGGACCAGCGAAGAAGTGGATTCCCACTTGAAGCGCATCATGCGCGACATCCACTCGGTCTGTCTCGATGCGGCCGGTGACTATGGCTTCGGCAACGACTATCGCCACGGTGCCAATATCGCCGGCTTCAAGAAGGTTGCTGACGCGATGGTGGATCAAGGACTCGTGTAGTGGGCGGCTTCGCCAGCAGGGCGCAGAGAGAAGAAAGTCGAGTGTCGGCAGCGTCACAACCTCGCTGCTGACACCGAGTGCGGTGAGTTTGCCAACGTCCTTTCTCCTTGGATTACACACTCCTCATTTGCTCCCATTGTCCTGGGTCACCCGTAATCGGGGAATCAGGCTGCGGTCCCAATCCTTCCTTGCGTTCCCTCCTCTTATGAGGTACGCTCAACGCGTTGATGGAAGGCGCTGTCGACCTCCGTGGTCGGCGAATTGAGCCCAATCCGACACTCGAATTGAGGGAGTCCTGATGGTGAGCGGTAGCCAGTCCGCATCCGAAGCGCCTTGGTCGTACGGCGATCGTGCGCGGGTGCCGAGCAAACCCGAATGGGGGGTTGGTACGGTGACGCGTGCCGCCCGCTCGCAGGTCGCGGGTGAGCCGTGCTGGAGTGTGACGGTTCGTTTTCCAAATGCTGGCATCAAGACGTTGAATACCTCGGTGGCCGTACTGGAGCGGGTTGAAGAGACCACCGACGAGGGAGCCGGCGAAGCCGCCGTCGTCATCGCCGCCGCCGATCGCGCCGCGGGCGATGACATGTTCGGTCCGATGGCCAAACGGCGGCTCGAAGCCGTGATGACCGAACTTCCCGAACCTTGCCGTGATCCCTTTCGCTCGCTCGCCGCTCGTGTGCGGTTGACCTTGAACCTGTACCGATTCGCCGCGACCGGTCGATTGC
>DOVP01000301.1 GCA_003520025.1 Phycisphaerales bacterium | reverse complement strand
CCCCGTCCGGACCGTATTCAACGGCGTCCATACAGAAATCGCGGCCACCTCAGGAGACGATTGAGCGGAATGAGAGTCGACCATCTGGCCTATCAACGAGCCACCAATATCGCGGGGCTCGGCTTCCTGCTGCAGGCGATCTTTGCGGTCGTGCTGTTGGTGTTGGGGCTGGCCTTGGGGGATACCGGCAGTGTGGTCGCTTCGATCTGGGCGATGCTCGGGCTGGTGGTCTGGGTCGGACTGCTTATCGTGTTCAATCAACATCGGCTTGAGCGACTGGAATCGCTTGAGGCTGATGAGTTGCTCGCTGCAGGTGGGGACGTCGCCTTGTTCGAGGGAGGCGATGGCGCCGGCGGCGTGGCGGCCCGGCGGCTCCGGATGCTGTATCGGTGGATCCTGCCCATCCTGAGCCTTGGGCTTGCGGTGGCTTTGGCGATCGGCGGATGGTTGATCATCGACTACCTCAACGAGACTAGGCTCGCGGTTTCCGATGCGTCTTTCGAGGTGTCGATGCATCGCGGCTGGCTTGTGGCGGTCGACATCGCGTTCGGTGTGGTTGCGTTCATCTTCTCCCGATTCCTCGCGGGCATGGCTGAGTTTCCCGCATGGCGGAATCTTCGGGGTGGCGCCGGCATCATGGTGGGCAATTCGCTCGTCTTCTTGGCCATCGCCATCGGTGTCGTGTTCCGATTCTTTGACCTGCCCGGCATCATCGAGGGCGTAGCGTGGGCGGTTCCGATTTTCATGTTTGCGGTGGCGATCGAGATCGTGCTGGCAATCACCCTCAACGTGTATCGGCCTCGCGTTGCAGGCGAGTATCCACGCGCCGCCTTCGATTCGAGAACACTCAGTCTGCTCTCGCGACCGGATTCGTTTGTTCGCTCGATCAACGAAGCGGTGAATTACCAGTTCGGCTTCGATATCACCAGTTCGTGGGGCTATCAACTCGTACTTCGCAGCAGTGTCTGGCTTGCGGCCCTGTGCGTGGTGTCCTTGTTGGCGATGAGTACGTTGGTGGTCGTGGATGGACGGCAAGAAGGGCTTCGGCTTCGCTCCGGCCGAATCATCCAGACCAGCCAAGGCGAGGTCCAATCTCCCGGCGCCTTCTGGAAACTTCCTTGGCCGATCGAGTACGCCGCGCTGCATGATGTGAGCGAAGTGCGACCACTCGCAGTCACGCCGCCAGAAGACGGCGCCTCGACGTATGACAACTGGAGCAAGCCTGTTGAACTCGAGGACAAGGCCGATGATTACCAGTTCATCGTCCGTTCGTCCACGCTGGGACAAGAAGCCGCTGGCGCATTGGTGGCCGACCTTGAAGCGGCTGGTGAGGACATCGCCGGTGATGCCGGTTGGGCTCTTGTTCGTGCCCGGGTGACGCTCATGTGGCGGGTGCGCAGCGATGCCGAAGTCTCGGATGGTGGCGGGCTGCTGCAGTATTTGTCCTTCGGCAGCGACCGTCGGACTCGGCGGCAGCGACTGACGGATCGAGAACGCATGTTGCGTTCGATCTCGGTGGCGGAGACAACCCGCTATTTCGCAACGCTGAGCCTGGATGATGTTCTGACGACCGATCGCGGCACGTTGGGTGAATCGCTCCAGGTATTGATCCAGTCCAAACTCGATGGACTTGAATCCGGCATAGAGGTCGTGTCGGTGAACCTGCCCATGGTGGCGCCGCCAGAGGATGCGGTGCAAAGCTTTGAAGATCTCCCCGTGGCATTTCAGCAACATCTTCGGACCACTCGCAATGCCGAGCGGGAACGAACGAATGTACTGAACTCCGCAGTTGGCGACCCTGCCTTTCTCGAACCGCTGATCGCCGCGGTGGATCGAGTCGAGAAGGCAAGGACGGCGCTTGATGCCGCCGCTGATGGGCAGCATGCCTCGCGAGAGGCGGCGCTACACGAGGCGGTTGCCGAAGCGGAAGCAATTGTGCGCAAGGGTGGCGGAGCCGCATATCAGATCATCGCGGCTGCCGAACGCAGTCGTCTGGTGGGCATGCTGGATCGGCGAGGTCAGGCCGCTCGTGTTCGTGGACAACAGGCCGCCTGGCTTGCGGCACCTGAACTCTTCCGGCAACGATCGATCATGAAACTCTACGCCCAGTATCTGCCGACGATGCGCAAGTACGTCATGGGCGTGGATCCTGCGAAGCTCGACCTCAGCGTCGAACTGCGTGAACTTGCATCTCCCAACACCGTATTTTCGGAGTCGCTGCTCGACGGAACCGAGCGCGAGGAATAATCGTCATGAAGAAGGCAACGGCAATCATCGTCGGGTTGATCATTCTTGGTGTGTTGATTCTCTTCAGCATGACCTTCACCGTCGCGTACAACCAGGTCGCCATCCGCAGTACATTCGGCAAGGTCGATGAGGCCAGCATCATTCGTGAGCCGGGGCTTCACTTCCGACTTCCGTTCTTCGCCGACTCGGTCAGCCTGTACGACACGCGACTGCAAATTCTCGAATCACCGCTTGAGAACATCCAGACATTGGATGGGCAGCAGATCGTCGTGCGTGGTTTCATGCTTTGGCGGGTGGATCGCGAGGGTGAAGGGCCGCTTCAGTTCTATCGCTCCTATCCCGACCTGACGGCGGCCCGTGAGTCGCTGCGGAGCCAATTCCGTGACGCGATCACGCTTCTCTCGAAGTACGACTTTGATGATCTGCTTGGCAAGAGCAGCCATCTGGCTGAAGCCGAGCAGGCCGTGCTGGCCCGCATGAATTCGGTGGTTTCCGAAGGCGTCAAACCTGTCACTGTGGGAATCAGTCGCATCGCGTTCAAGGAGTCGACCACCAGCGAAGTCGTTGGTCGGATGCAGGCCAGCCGGGATACGCTTGCCGACAGTGAGCGGGCGAGGGGGTCGGCTGAAGCGGAGCGAATTCGATCGAGAGCCGCCGGGGTCGCCGAGAAGATTCTCGCCTTTGCCTCGCAGCGTGCTCAGGAGATTCGAACCGAAGGAGAAGAGTTGGCCGCTCGGTATCTGACCGAGATGGGCAAGGACGAGCAACTCGCGATCTTCCTCTTGTGGGTCGACGCGTTGGAGCAATCGCTCTCCGAGAACACGACGTTCATCATCGATACCGACATGAAGCCGTGGCATCTTCTCGAGGCCGAGGGCACCGGCGACGTGCTGTCCTCCGAGGGTAGCGGGGCGAGCCAGTGAGCAAGACGCCCACCCGTGACGAGCAAGGCACTCCCGAGGGCGACTCCCCGCGCGCCGCATCGGCCCGACTGGAAGTGACGCAAGGCGTGGGTGACGCGGCGATGCTGCGCGAGGCCATGGACCCTGCGAACCGCTCGCTCGCGGACGCGCTTCAGCTGAGTTTTCGTCTGCTGCAGGTGACCATTCTCTGCCTGTTGGTGCTCTTTCTCTTCTCCGGTTTCAAGACAGTCGAGGCAAATCAGAGCGGTGTGGCCACGTTGTGGGGCGCCATCGTGGACCGCGATGGACTTGAGCCGGGACTTCAGATGAACTGGCCGCCGCCAGTGGGCGAGTTTGTCGTCTTTCAGGCCGAAGGGCGGACTGTCGATGATGGCGAAGCCTTTGTGACAAGAGGAGTCGGCGTACAGGGCCGCGATCGGGCGGTCAAGCAGGCGAAGGCAACCGATCGGATCAAACCCGAGCGGGATGGTTCCTTCTTGACCAGCGATCGGGAGATCGGGCACATCGCATCCGAAGCCAGGTTCGAGATTGTTGATCCGCACAAATTTCTCGAGACGGTCGGTGATACCGAGGCGGATGAACTGGTTCGGCTCGCTTTGCAGCGGGCGACCGTGACGATTGCAGCCCGACATACGCTTCATGAACTCCGAGAGTCACTTTCTTCCGATGCGGTTCGCGAGATGCTGCGAGAACGGTCGCAGGCGATGCTCGACGCGACCAAGTGTGGCATTCAAATCGTCGATGTCACCTTGCTGGACGAGCCGAAGCCGCCGCTCTTTCTCCAGAAATCCTTCGAGGACTTCTCGCGGGTTTCTCAGCGGGTCGAGGCCGACATCGAGGGCGCCAGGCAGGCCGCTCAGGAACAGTTGATTGGCGTGGCTGGGGAGCGGCATAGTGATCTGGAGCGGTTGATCAACACCTACGAGTCAGAATTGAGTGAGGGTCGTTCCGGTGACGAGACGCTCGCGGAGATCGATGCATGGCTTGATGGCGGGGAGGCCAGCGGTGCTGTCTTCCGGGCGATCAGCGGCGCTCATCGCTACAAGACAGAGATTGAAAAGACGATCGGCAGCGAGGCACGCCGGTTCCAGAGCCTGCTTCCAGGCTGGCGACAGCACCCGGAACTAATCATTGCGCAGCGGCTGCTCAAGGCCAGAAGCGAGGTGCTCTCGAGTGAAGATGCCGAACTTGTGTATGTGCCACTGGCGCTGGGCTCGCTGCGGTTGGATATCTCCGGGCAGCAGCATGTCCGCGATGCCAGACGCCGCACCGACCTGAAGCGGCGTCAGGAGAACACATGGGACAATCGGCTTGGCAGCGCCGTGGATGTGTTCCGCCGAGTGGATGAACTCAAAGGTGACGCCGCTGGCCGCCAACTGGTGATCGATGAAGATGGTCGCCTCCGTGGCATGCGGGAGGATCGGTGAGCCGAATGGTGACGACAGCACAGCGCGGCGATGCGGTGGTAGAGGCGCGAGGATTGACGCGCGCCTTCCGTGACTTCTGGATGAGAACGCGGGCGCTCGCGGTGGACCATATCGATCTTGATATTCGGTCTGGCGAGGTTTTCGGTCTGCTCGGACCGAACGGGTCCGGCAAGAGCACCACCATCAAGATGATTCTCGGCCTGCTCCGACCGACGGCTGGGCGATTGGCCGTGTTCGGCCGACCCCCGACCGATGTCGCGGTCAAACGGCACATCGGCTTTCTGCCCGAAGACTCCTACCTGTACCGATACCTGACACCACTGGAAACTCTGGACTACTACGGGCGGCTCTTCGGACTGCGTCGGGTTGAACGCCGCCGCCGCAGCGAGCAACTGCTGGATATGGTCGGGCTCTCCGGTGTGGCGCACCGGCATGTCGGTGAATTTTCAAAAGGCATGATGCGGCGGATCGGGCTGGCGCAGGCATTGGTGAACGACCCGGAGTTTCTAATTCTGGACGAGCCGACATCGGGGTTGGATCCGATTGGCACCAAACTCGTGAAGGAACTGATCCTGAGCCTGCGGGGGCGAGGCAAGACGATTCTGCTCAGTTCACATCTGCTCGGTGATGTTCAGGATGTGTGCGACCAAATGGTGATGCTGTACGGGGGCCGCATTCGCGCCGAAGGCACGGTGGACAAGTTGTTGCAGGACACCGAACGCACGGTCATTCGGACCGGGCGACTCGATCAAACAACCATCGATCGCATCGAGGAGGTTCTCCAGGCCGATGGCGCCTCCATCGAGCAGGTGGAGAGCCCGAAGCAGCGGCTCGAAGACTTGTTTCTTGAAATCGTCGAGCAGGCCCGGCGCGAGCGTGTGGCCACCTCCGGTGCTACAGAGGGCGGGCACACTGCTGCCTTTCTCCGCGAAGAGGAGCGAGGCGAGCAGTTGGTGGATCGACTCCAGCAAGAGGAACCCGAACGCGTCGCGGCTCGTGTGGTCGTCGACTCACCCGAGGCTTCGGAATCGGGCGAAGACGTATTGGAATCGCTGCTGAGCGATCAGCCCTCCTCCCCTGACAGGGCGATGGTTGAGCCAACAGTCGAATCGTCGCCGTCAGATGTTGATCAATCGATGATTGATCGTCTGACTGGTGATGGAGAGACTGAAGAGTCCGGTGATCGAACGTGAGCGGACTCGTGGCGTTGTGGGGCAGACTTGATCTGCTGCAACGAAGAACATGGCTCCGGGTGCTCGTTACGGTTCTCATCGTAGGTGCATCCGCAGGATTCTTTGGATCCGTCGTTTCAATCAGGCATGAATGGGAACGGGCCTCCCAGGCGATCGGTCAGTCTCTGGCCGGTGACGAGGCCGCGGTGTATGGGGCGTTGCTGCGAGAGAATGGAAGCATCGTGGTCGAAGGGGAGCAATACGCCGGCCCGGTAGAAGTACTCAGAACGCTGGTCGATGAAGACGGCACGCCCAAGGACGTTCAGCGGATCGTCTTCGTGTTGCTTCGCGATTGGATTCCCGACTGGGCGCCGCGATGGCTGCTGCTGGAGACGAGCATTGCTTGGGCGCTGATGTTCGTATGCATGGTGATCGGTGTGGCCGTGATCTGGTCGGGCTCGATGGTGCCCGTCGGTACGCTTTTGGTTGTAGGGGGGGGACTCACGGGGCTGTTTTGGCTTCTCGCATGGGATCGATGGGTAGGCGTTCCGATCGCGATAGCCATTCTGCTGTCGACCTTTCTGATGTCGATACGGGTATTGCAGATGGCGTTGGCTGGACGGCGGGGTTGGATGGCGGTGGCGCACACTCTGCTTCAGGAAGTATCGCGAACACGGCTGGCCATGGGCTTCGTGGTCGCCTTGCTGGTGGTGTTGCCGCTGTTGCCGCTGACGCTCGACGAGTCGGCGCCGATCGCGCAGGTTGTACAGGCCTACCTTGCCCGCAGCCTCGGGCTGGCCTTTGCCGTCGCAGCCCTTTTGGTACTCCTGGTCGGGTGCAGTTCCATCTGCTTTGACATCCGTGATCGCCACATCTGGCATTTGGTGACCAAGCCACTGGGCCGAGCGAACTATCTGTTCGGCAAATGGCTCGGTGTGGTGCTGCTCGGCGGCATCATGCTGACCATTGCAGGAAGTTGGTCCTTCGCGTGGGTGCAGTACTTGCGAAGTTCGTATATGCCACGGACTCGAGTCGAGTTTGCAGAGCAGGCGGCGCTGATGGAAGATGTACTGGTCGCTCGGCGGAGCATGCTCCCGGTATACGAGGAACTTGAAGAATCGGACATCCGAGGCCGCATCGATCAAATCCTGCTCGAGGAGCCGGAGTATCAGGACTATGCAGAAGGGGATGTTCCTTTGGGGCTTCAGCGGCTGCTTCGCAAGCGGGTTCGCGAGGAATTCGACCAGCAGCGGCGGCTGGTAGAGACGGTGCTGGATCGATCTGGGCGGCCCTGGGAACTCCTGCACTTCGAGGGGCTGGCGGAAGCGAAAGAACTCGGATTGCCAATTCGTCTGAAGTTCAGGCTCGTGGGAGGCGCCTCCGATGAGCACGATCGGCGGGCGGTGGGTTTCGCTGTGGGTGAGGATCGATCGAGCGGAGCCATCGGCGCGTTCATCCCCACGGTCTGGCAAACAATCGATCTTCCAGTCAGCGCGATTGCCGATGACGGAACGCTGGATGTATCGATCGTCAACCTGACCCATGTGCCGCCTCCGCAAGGCAATGAGTGGATGTGGCCGGTCGATCTCGAGGCGGTGGCGATGGGTGGTGGACCGAAGGAGCCATTTGCCATCTTCTGGCAGCCGGATGAACTCGAACTCGAGTATCCGGGCGGCACATTCGGGGCGAACTTCGCTCGCGGCATGTTCATGCTCCTGCTGAAACTCATGATTCTGGCCGCCATTGCATGCGCCGTCTCGACCTTCCTCAGCTTTCCAGTGGCCTGCCTCGTCGTGTTCTCGCTGTACGCAGCGGCGAGCATCGCACCATGGCTGGCGACTACGCTGAACGCGTATGGCGGCGGCCCGATGCAGGGCGAAGGTGTCGGCGCGGTGATTCAGACGATTATCGAAGATACGGTGCGAACCATCGCCGCCATGATGGTGTATGCACTGAGTGCCTTCGGCGAAGTCCAGCCCGTCGATCGGCTTGTGCAGGGGCGTCTGATTGCATGGGATCGGATCGGCTCGGGCATTGTTCTGGTGTTCTCTTGGGGCGGTGGCTCGCTGCTGCTCGGCTGGTTCATTCTGACCAAGCGGCAGCTTGCCCTGTACAGCGGCGATCAGTGATGGTGATGGCAGACTCATGATGCGAGACAGGGTGATTCAACTCGGCGCGGTGGGCTTGGCTGTCGTGGGATTGGGTATCGGTGGTGCGATGTTGCCCGGTATTGCCGATCGAGCCGAGCGACACAGCCTGCGATATACGGATGTCACCGTCGAAAACGCCCCCCCGATTGTTGCGATTGGGACCGCGATCGGCGCGCTTCGCGGTCTCGTGGTGGACTACCTTTGGATCAAACTGAATCTCATGCAGGATGAGGGGCTGTACTACGACATGCTCGAGGATGCGCGGCTTATCACCAAGTTGCAGCCTCGGTTTCCACAGGTCTGGCTTTTTCACGGCCACAACATGGCCTACAACATTTCGGTATTGACCAACACGCCGGAAGAGCGGTGGGACTGGGTCAACAAGGGAATTCGACTCGTTCGAGACGAAGGGCTTCGGTACAACCCGAACGAAACACTCCTGTACAAAGATCTTGCGTTCTGGCTGGGGCACAAGGTCGACGGCGTGAGCGATGATGCTCATCCCTACTACAAGCAGAAGTTCGCAAAGGAGTGGCACGAACTTCTCGGGGAGCCTCCGGCCGATCAGGATGCGAGGATTGCCTGGATCAAGGAGATTGCGGATGCCCCCGAAACGACGGAGGCTGCTGTCCAGCGAACGCCGAAGTTGCGGGAACTACTCGCGCGACTTGGCGATGGTTTGGAGCCATTCACCGGGACCGAGGAAGTCGTGCTTGATTCCGAGTTCCTTCGCAAGATCGCCTGGTGGCAGTCGATTCGGGAACAGTCATGGATCGCGCGGCAACTTGATGCAGTATCGAGGCTCGAAGATCAGGATGACGGATTGTTTGTAGTACTCGACGAGTTGATGGCCGACGAGTCGCTCAACGAGGCATGGCGGACGCTGCTGGCACACGTGCGTCATCGCGTACTTGTGGACGAGTACAACATGAAGCCCGGAAAGATGTACGAATACACGCGGGACCTCGGCCCCTTGGACTGGCGTCACCCGCAGGCGCATGCTCTGTACTTTGCTCGGCTTGGGTCCGAACTCGGCAATCATCGCGTTACGCACGAAAACGAACATCACGCGATCAACATCGATCGACAGCAACTTCACTCACTTCAAGCACTCGCTCGCTCTGGGCGTGTCACCTATGACCCGTATTCTCCGTCAATGCCCGGCCGAATTCCGGAGCCGCGGTTCATTGACACCATCGACCGGATGTTTGAAAAGTTGTACATCAAGTACATCGATGCCCGCGGCGCAGGCGGCGAGACATTCATGCCGTTCATGGAGAACTTCATGTCATCGGCAATTCGAGAGGCCTACCGCGCAGGCGAGTTGGACCGTGCACGCGCCATGCTCGACCGATTGGATGGCCTTTTTGGACGAGGCGCAAGTCCTCCAAATCACAAGTACAACGAGGACCTTGATGTCTTTGTCATGGATGAAACCAAAGGGGAATACGACCGCCAGCCACATATGGCACCCAATGACGTGATCGCATCGCTCAGGTACGGGCTTCGTGTTGGTGTCGGCCAGCGTCGGCCCGATGTGTACAAGGAGGCCATCAAGTTCGCCAACGAAGTGACGGAGTACTTCCGGACCCACGAAGGGATCGACTTTGATACCAAGATGGGTACCGGCCGAATGCGTGATCTGGTCGCGGTGCTTGGCAAGTCGGCCGAGATCGCCTTTTTGCAACTCATGATTGATCCGTCGGTCTCATACGAAGAGCGGGCGCAGATATGGGCTCAGGTTGATGAGTTCGAGCCGGAACTTCGCCTGCGGACCTCTGATCGGATTCGCCCGCTTGTTGAACGTGAGTTGCAGATGGGGCCACTGGCCGGACAGGTGAGCATCGACGAATTCCTGCCCGAGCCGCCCGGAATCGAGGCGTTCCGGGCCGCCATGGCCGCGCGGGCCGTTCGCGAGGCGGAGGCGGAAGACGCGAAGAAGGGCGCTGGAATCGAGCGAAAGTAACTTCGCTGGAGGCAAGCGTCGGGAGTTGGACGCAGACGATCGCATCACTGCCTATCGGACAGGGTTGCAGAGCGTTCCGATGCCCTCGATGGTGACTTCGACGACATCGCCTTCCCGTAGGAATCGTGGGGGTGTGCGGGCAGCGCCGACGCCCGATGGGGTGCCTGTAAGGATGACCGTCCCTTGGAGCAGTGTTGTGCCTCGGGAGAGTTCGGCGATCAGTAATGCGACCGGGAAGATCATGTCTGCGGTGTTCGCCTGTTGCATGAGTTCCCCATTGAGGCGAGTTTCCAGTTGCAGGTTCTGTGGGTCGGACACGGACGAGGCGGGCACGGGAGGCGTGATCGGGCAGAAGGTGTCGAAACTCTTGCCGCGAATCCACTGGCCGCCGCTGCCTTCCTTTTGCCACCAGCGGGCACTGATGTCGTTGGCGACCGACCAGCCGAACACGAAGTCCAGTGCATTAGATTCATCGACATCGCGGCAGTCGCGGCCGATGATCGCGGCGAGTTCTCCCTCGAAATCAACCTGGGGGCCGTGCTCATGGCAGATTGGTGGAATGACGATGTCGTCTTGCGGGCCGATGACGGAGGCGGGGTTCTTCATGAACACCGTCGGCCGCTCGGGTGGCGCAGACTGCATCTCAGCAGCGTGGGCGGCGTAGTTGCGTCCGATGCAGAAGATGGCGGGAGGGGGATTCATGTGTCGTGCTTCTCGGGCACCGGATCCCAGCCACTCTGTCCCCACGGATGACACCTGCCGATACGACGCATCGCCATCCAGCCGCCGCGGAAGGCGCCGAATCGTCTGATCGCTTCGGCTGAGTATCGCGAGCACGTCGGCTGGAAGCGGCAGTGCTGCCCGACAAAAGCACTCAAGGTGAGTTGGTACAGGCGGATGCCCATAAGCATCAATATCGCCAGCGGTGAGCGGCGGCGAGTCATCGCAGGGCTCCACTGGCGAAACTGTTGCGGGCGGCCTTCTCGATATGCTCGCTGTAGTCATCCAGCGACTTTGGATCATGCGGCAGGACGACGATGACGACATCCAGCGGCGGGTTCCATCCATCACACGCCATTCTGAAGGCAACTCGCAGGAGTCGCTTGATGCGGTTGCGGCGAACCGCGTTGCCAACGCGACGCGAAACAGCCAGTCCAAGTCGCGATCGGTCATGCGTACTCTTCATCGCATGCAGACGGAGTGGTCCGGACGTGTTGGCGAGGCCGCTCTCGAAGACGGCTCGAAACTCGCTGCTGCGTCGGATTCGACCGGCGCGTCCCGGGCGATGCCTAGTCATCGGCGTGATCCAAGGCCGCTTGGTACCGCTTCATCAGGCGGCCCCGTGTGACCAGCCCCGCGACCTTTCGTTCGCCGCTGCCAGCCAGCACGGGCAGGGCATCCACATTGGCGCGGGAGAACTTCTCCAGCACCACATCAAGCGTTTCGTCCTCGCCGATGATCGGCAGGTCGCTTCGCAACAACTCACTGACCTGTAGCAGTGGGATCGCTTCACGGAAGACGAGCGCCGCTTTGAGATCTTGATTCGTCACCATGCCCCGGTAATCGCCCTTGTCGTCAAGGACAACGAAGTCGCCAGCGCCCCGCTGCTCGGCCTGTTCAACGAGCGCAGCCGCGCTGTCTCGCCAAGAGATCGTACGCGGCGGTTCCAAGATGAGATCTTGAATTGTGAGCCTCGCCAGAATAGTGAGTTCGCCCAAACCGCCGAGCCTGACGCCCGCCTCGCGAAGCCGGGCAGAGTAGATCGAATCGCGGCAGAGCCAGCGTGCCACGATGGTTGCGATGACGGCAGCAAGCATGAGCGGCAGGATGATCTGGTAGTGACGGGTCAACTCATACACGATGAGAATGCCTGTCAGCGGAGCGTGCGTGACCGAGGCGACCATGGCCGCCATCCCGACGAGGGCGAATCGAGCGGGTGTGCCGTGCTCGAGTAGGCCGACCCACTCCAACGACAGGCCGAGCATGCCTCCTACGATCGCGCCCATCATCAATGAAGGTGCGAACATGCCGCCTGCGCCGCCGGAACCCAGCGTGATGCATGTTCCGACGAGTTTCAGCAGAAGAAGCGCGAGGAGGCCGAGCATGAGCAGGCCGATTGAGGTGGTGTCCAAGTCGGAGACGTAGGTGCCTGGACTGAGAAGTCTGGTGATTTCGGGATAGCCGTTGCCGTAGAAGAATGGGTATTTGGGACCCATGACGAGCATGAATGCGAGTCCCAGTATCGCCAGCAGTAGTCCGCCGATCGCCGGGCGCGTCCAGATTGGCACCGGCATGCGACCCAAGTAATGGCTTGAGATGTCCAATCCTCGAATGAAGGCGACTCCGACCAGCCCACAGAGGAGTCCGAGCAAGATGTAGGCGGGCATGTACGCCATTTGGAAGGTGCCTTCCATGGTCAGGAAGTCGGAGCCGAGTTGGAAGATGGCCTCGTCATGCAGGATGCCCTGAATCGAGGCGGACGCGACCACTGCGGCGATGACGATGGGCGTAAAGGTTCGAAGTGAGAAATCCCGCAACAAGATTTCCATGACAAACAGCACGCCGGCAATCGGTGCATTGAAGACCGCTGCGATACCGGCTGCCGCGCCACAGCCGAGCAGGGTGGTCGTCTGCTGTGTGTTTGTGCCGAGCATCCGACCGATTGTGGAACCCAGCACGCTGCCGATCGTGACAATCGGACCCTCGGCACCGGCCGAGCCGCCTGATCCGATGGTCAGCGTGCTGCAGATCCATTTCTGTACACCGACCCGCAGACGCAGTTTGCCACGTTGCCTCAGTACGCCGTAGATGACGGTCGTGACGCCGGGTCCAATGTAGGGGGCGTTGATGCCGAGTCGAGCGATTCCGACGAGCAGTCCACCAATGGCAGGTGCAAGCAGTACAAGCATCCAAATAATGGTGCCGCTCGTTGCATCCTCGATCTGCTCAAGTGATCGAAGTGGTGCCAGAAAGAGTGTGGCGACGACGCCCATCAGCAGGCCGATGCCGGCTGCCATGAGGTACATGCACCAATCACCCTGAAGGCCCACCCGCAGCCCAGCCCGTCGGATTCTTCGGATGGCGGTTGGCATGGCCTCAGGCTCCGACAAGCCCTCGTGACGAGGGAGGGGATCGAAGCGGGGGAGTCTACCGCAGTCCTCATGGCGAGGGCGTGCCGCGCTCGACAGCATCCCATCGGTGCGATATGATGGCCTGGCTCAGGCCAGCCCCGCCAGATCGGGGCTTTCAGGGAGTGCCCATCACATGATCGAAGCCCTTCGTAGCGATGAAATCGTGAACAAAGTCGGTGGCCGTTTCAAGTTGTGCGCGCTGATTCAGCGTCGGCTCAAGGAAATCACGGTCGACAGCGCTCGGCCGCTGGTCGAGCGGGAGGGGCGCACTGATCTCGAGATCGTCATCGAAGAGATCTTGCAGGACAAGATCGCGCCACGGTGGGTCGATGCGACCGACGCTACCGCGAAGCACGGCCCCGGCTGGCCGATCGAAGCCACGTGAGCCGTGTGCTGGTCGGTGTGACCGGAGGGATCGCCGCATACAAGACAGCCGCCTTGGTCAGCCTGCTCGTGCAGCGTGGGGATGAGGTCACTGTGGCGATGACTGAAGCGGCGACTCGCTTCATAGGGGCCGTAACCTTCGAGGCTCTCTCAGGCAGACCCGTCTGTCTGGATTCATGGACAACTGTGGACGATCACACAAGCCAGCACGTCTCACTGGCAGGGCGAATCGATGCCATGATCGTTGCTCCGTGCAGCATGAACTCTCTTGCCAAGTACGCCACCGGGTTTGCCGGTGACGCCCTGTCATTGCTGGTGGCCGCCGTTGATCGTCAGCAGGTGCCTGTACTGCTCGCCCCGTCGATGAATGCCACCATGCTCGCCCAGCCTGCAACGCAGCGCAACCTCACATCGCTTCGCGATGACGGTTTCACTATTCTGGAACCGACCACAGGCTGGCAGGCCTGCCGTACCGAAGGATGTGGGCGGATGCCGGAGCCAGAGGCGCTGGCCGATGCAATCGCCTCAGCGATTGCGGGCTGAATTCACGCCCGCTCGCCAGATATCTCTTCTTGCCTCGCAGCCGTGGCTACTCCACCGTATTGGCATCTTCCATGAAACTTGCCAGCCGCCGCCTGCGGACGGGGTGCTGAAGTTTTCGCACAGCCTTTGATTCGACCTGACGAACCCGCTCGCGGGTGACTTTGAAGATGCGCCCGACTTCTTCGAGCGTATAGGTGTAGCCGTCGCCGATGCCGTAGCGGAGTTTGAGAATCTCCCGCTCTCGATACGTGAGCGTCTTGAGCACATCATTGATTCGCGATCGGATCATTTCGCTTGTGGCGGTTTCAGACGGAGCTTCCTGCCGCTCATCTTCGATGAAGTCGCCGAATTGCGAGTCCTCCGATTCGCCGACCGGGCGATCGAGGCTGATCGGGTGCCGCGAGATGTTCATCACGCGGCGAGTTTCATCAACACTCATGTCAGCTTCCTCAGCGAGTTCCTCGATGGTGGGCTCGCGGCCCACGAGTTGAAGCAGTCGCTTCTGGATCGTGCGAAGTTTGGACATCGTCTCGATCATGTGGACCGGCACACGAATGGTCCTCGCATGGTCGGCGATGGCCCGCGTAATTGCCTGGCGGATCCACCACGTTGCGTAGGTCGAGAACTTGTATCCACGCATGTATTCATATTTGTCGACCGCTCGCATCAGGCCGGTGTTGCCTTCCTGAATGATGTCGAGGAAGGGCAGGCCACGGTTGCGGTACTTCTTGGCGATCGAGACAACGAGGCGAAGATTGCCACCACTGAGATCGCGCTTGGCCTGCTCGTACTCTTCGAAGACATCTTCAATGGTGGTGACTCTGGCCTGAAGTTCCTCTGGGGACTCCACGACCAGTCCGCCGAGGCCGCGGATTTCCTCCCGCATCACCAGGACATCGTCCGGGTCGTATCTGGAGGGATGCGACTCGGCGCGGGCGAGGTCATCGAGCACCTCTTGGAACTTGCGATTGATGGACTGAAGTTTTCGCAGCAGCGGCTGAATTCTCGCCGTTCGGAGGCAGCATTCCTCCAGAAGCGTGGCCATGCGGCGGCGGCGGCGATTCATGCCGAGCATCATCTTGGTTCGAGTTCGCTCCGCGACGCCAGCTTCGATCTTGTTCCAATCAGCCTCATTGGCGGCGAGCATCCGCCGGACCGAACCCATGTTGATCGGTATCCGGCGGGCAATCTTTTCCTTGGCATTCTCTTCGGCGGTGGAAATCCGCATGGTGCGATCGAAGGGCAGTTCGCCGTCGTTGACCTGCTGCAGCACATCACATGCCTGCTTGGAGGCGAAGTCCGATTCGAGTACGAGCCGTCGGAAGATCATCCGTGTGGTTTCGATCTTTTTGGCGAGCCGAATTTCCTCTTCGCGGGTCAGCAGTGGGATGGTGCCCATTTGCGTGAGATACATTCGAATCGGGTCATCGATCTTCTTGGTGCCGGGCTCACCAATGGCGGCCTGAACCGCGGCGGCCTCGGCTTCGTCCAAAATCGGGTCGGGCGGTTCGATGTGACCTTCTGCGGCAGCGGCTTCAGCGGCTTCTGCTGCCTCGGCGAGTTCTTGCGCCCGAATCTCCTCTTCGGTGGCGAGGTTGTAGGTTCGGCGGGGGTTGTCGCGTTTGAACCTGAGGTTGGTCTGGAGCGGCGCATAGAAGTGCGGCCCTTTGGAGAGTTTGCGATCGAGATGATTCACGAATGTGATGCCGAGATACCCTGTGGCGATCAGCAATTCGTTCATCTTGTCCGGCCTGATGTACTCATCGGGCAGGGCGGTGTTTAGTTCTTCGAATGACATCCACCCTCGCTTGCTGCTGAATTGAAGCAGGTCGCGGAGTGTCGGGTGCATGGTCGGAATCATTCTGATGCTCACTGGTGCAGTCCTCCTGCAAATATGTTGCGCGGCACCGGGCCGCCTACTGCCCCGCCGGTCGCGGCATGGCCGCGGCCCGCGGGCCTAATTCTCTGAGGTGTTCAATCACGGCTGCGGCGGCCTGTGGATCTCGTTCCGCCGAAGCCTTCCATTCGTTCATTCGCTGTCGTGATTCCGCTTCCTGTCGGCACCGTGTCAACGCGGTTTCACAGGTTGTGTATGCGGCGAGCGAATCGCCATCCATCGCGTCGATCATTCGCCGACCTTCGAAGTAGAGTTCGGAGGCGATGCTCCGATCGGCATCATCTTGGAGTTGGTCAAGCAAAGCCTGCATTGTCAGGTTGCCGTCAAGCGTGGCTGCATCGGCGATCCCCCGGGCGATGCGTCTGGCCGTCGGGTCGGTCAGCAGGTTGCAATCGGAATCCAAATCCACGTCTTCCCGCGGTGTCAGGTGCAGCGTGACGGCGAGCAGATCAAGTTCGGCTCGGCGTAGGGCTGGCGCGATCTCGATGTCGCCAGCGAAGGCGGGAGCTGGCTCTTGGTGCTGGTCGCTTGTGCTGTGGCGAGCATCGGCCTTTCTCAGCAGTTCATCAATGACCGCCGAGGCGACACCGGCCAGTTCAGCCAGTCGGCTGACGAGCATCGCCCGCCGCAGCGGCGCCGCGTGGTTCATGCCGTCTCGGGCGACCGTGTCGACAAAGGCTTCGATACACCGTTGTCTTCCAGACACCCCTTGGGCATTCTGGAGTTGCTGTTCCAGTCGATTGAGCATGAAGGCAAAGGCATCGCTGGCCTGTTCGACCGCGGCGTGGAAGGCCTCCACGCCACCGTCCTGACGCAGGAGTTGGTCTGGATCGATTCCGTCTGGAAGTACGCAGATTCGCACGTCGACATCATGGGCCATCATCAGTGGAATGGCCCGTTCCGCGGCGCGTTGTCCGGCCTCGTCGCCGTCAAAGAGCAGGACCGCCACATCGCACATCCTGGCGAGGATGCGGGCGTGGTCGGTGGTCATGGATGTGCCGAGTGTGGCGACCACGTTGCAGATCTCTGCTTGGTGGCATGCGATCACGTCGGTGTAGCCCTCGGCCACGATGACGCGGCCAGCGGCCATGATGGCTCGGCGGGCTTGATGCAGTCCGTACAGGGTGCGGCTCTTGTGGAACAGATCATGCTCGCATGAGTTGAGGTATTTGGGCTCCTCGTCCTCCGAGAGGATGCGTCCGCCGAAGGCAATCGGTTGCCCGCTCTCGTCGTGGATCGGGAAGATCAGGCGGTGCCGGAAGGCGTCCCAGGTGTGTCCATCGTCACGCTGCTTGATCAATCCGGCGGCAACGAGCACGGGGTCGGGAAGGTCCTCGCTGCACAGCGCGTCCCGCAGGGTGCTCCACCCATCACCAGCACATCCGAGGCCAAATCGCTCGACCATCTCCTTGGAAATACCCCTTGCAGTGATGGCGGCCCGCGCATCAGTTCCGGCGGTTTCGTCGTCGAGCAGGTGGCGGAAGTGGGTGTCGCCGGCATTGAGCGCCTTGCGAAGCCAGCCGCGGCGAGATCGCCGTCGATCGTGGTCTTCGTCATATTGATCGCTCAGTTCCACGCCTGCTCGCTCGGCGAGGAATTGAAGGGCTTCGCCGAATTCCTTGCCCAAATGCTCCTGCACGAAGCGGAAGCAGTCGCCAGCGGCACCGCAGGCGTGGCACTTGTAGAAGGCAGCCTGCTTGTGGGTGACAACGGCGAAGGAAGGCCGGCGGTCATCGTGGAACGGGCACAGGCCGACGTGCTCACGTCCCCTCGGCTGGAGGGCGACGTGCTCGCCGATCAGGTCGACCAGATTGGTGGCCTCCCGCACTCGTTCAATTTCATCCCGCGTTGCCACGCAAACACACCTCATCGCCGCCACTCAACGGCCAAACTCGCCGTCGAAGCCTTGCGGCCCCGACGGACACGTACATCAAGCCACCGGGCGAACCGGGGCCTGTGAATCGTTCTTGAATGTGGATCGGAGCGCGTTGAGCGTGGAAGATGTGGGGAGTCAAGCCTGAAAGGCGAGGATGCACCCTGAGATGTGATGACGCGCCGAACCGTCTGAATAATTAGCCCGAAAAAGGGCGTTGTCTACGAAAAATCCTCAGAATTGGTCCAATCGGACCTTTCCGTGGTACCTCCAGGCTCGGGCTCAGCCCTCGCCCTGCTGTTGTTTCAGTTTGCGGGTCCAACCGTACTTGCGACGCAAAGGCTTGACAACCAAGCCGTTACGGATCGATTTGGCCGTTGCCTTGATGCGGCGAGCCTTCCCATCGATGACTGCTCGAACGGTCTGAATATTGGGTTTGAAGGTCCTGCGGGCAATTCCACTGGGCTTTAGGCCGATACCGCCCTGATATTTCGGGCGTCCGCGATAGTGAATCTTCCGTCCCGTTGTGGTCCGGGCACCGGTGAAATGGCAGACACGTGGCATGAGATTCAGGGCCTCCGAGCCTTGAAAAGGCGTATTTCGAGCGGAATCGCGGATGGTAGCCCAGGTTTGAACACTGGTCAAGGGGGTAGTTGCAAGCCACGAACAGCGTCTCGCGTTGAACGTCGAAGCCCCGCCTCGCCCGCCTGGGGCACTGGAGCGGCGCAAAAAAGTAGTCCCCCTCTATTTACTTGGCCTCTCCGAGCGAGTTCGGACGGTCTACGCCGACTCGCGAGCCTCTTGGGGAACCTCAAGATCATCCAGGGTGCAAGTCCCGTCCACCGCTTCTTCGTTGATCACGTAGGAGTGGCCGGATCGCTCGCCCTCAGGCAGGTCGAACATGAGATCGAGCATGAAGGCGTCGATGACGGCACGTAGGGCCCTGGCGCCGGTACCACGTTCCATGGCTGCCTGCGCCACCTTGGCCAGCGCCGCATCGCTGAATTCCAGCGAGGCACCCTCGAGCGCGAAGAGGTGCTGGTATTGGCGGACGATGGCGTTCCGCGGCTCGGTGAGGACGCGGACCATCTCCTGTTCGTTCAGGGGAAGCAGCGGCGCCAAGACCGGCAGCCGGCCGATGAGTTCTGGTATCAGGCCGAATTGCAGTACGTCGTGCGGCGTGACTTTGGCAACAAGATCCCGTTCTTCAACCAAACTATCCGCCGATTCGCTGCTGAAGCCGATTTGGCTCTGTCCAATCCGCCGCTGAATGAGCGAGTCGATGCCCTCAAATGAGCCACCACAGATGAAGAGGATGTGGCTCGTGTCCATCTGGATGTACTGCTGCTCGGGATGCTTTCTTCCCCCTTGCGGCGGCACATTGGCGACGACGCCCTCAAGCATCTTGAGCAGGGACTGTTGCACGCCCTCGCCGCTGACATCGCGGGTAATAGAGACATTGCTCGAAGTCTTGCCAATCTTGTCGATTTCGTCGATGTAGATGATGCCCCGCTGCGCAGCCTCAAGGTCGTAGTCGGCGGCCTGGAGTAATTTGAGCAGCAGATTCTCGACGTCTTCACCGACGTAGCCTGCTTCGGTCAGCGTGGTCGCATCGCCGATGGCGAAGGGGACGTTGAGGACTCGAGAAAGCGTCCTGGCCAGCAGCGTTTTGCCTGTGCCCGTCGAGCCGATCAGCAGCACATTGGACTTGTCCAGTTCGATGTCGGTCTCGCCGTTTTCGAGATGGAGCAGCCTCTTGTAGTGGTTGTGGACCGCGACGGACAGCGTCCGTTTGGAGAGGTCCTGGCCGATGACGTATTGGTCGAGAAACTCGTTGATTTGCCGCGGTGACGGGATCGTCGTGAAGAGTGGCTGGCTGGTGCTGAGCCGCCGTTTCTCCTGCCGGAAGATGTTCTGGCACAGATCGGTGCAGTTTGAGCAGATGTAGATGTCGCTTGGTCCCTCGACCATGGGGCCGACCTCGCGAGAGGTCTTTCCGCAGAACGAGCACGTCGTGACACGGCGGCCTCGGAAGCCGCCGTCATCTCCACCGCCACCACCACCTGTGGGCGGCTCGTCACCTTCGGAGTGACCTTCGTCGCCGCCGGTGGAGAAGGGGCGTTCGCCGCAGAGAAACTCAGCCATGGCGAGTTCCTCGAGTTGCTGCAGGTCGAATTGCTGGTCTTTGTTTTTCCTCGAACGAGGCATGAACTCACTTCCCTCACTTGATCCGTGGACTCTGGACAAGCGGCCCCGTCTGATGACGCGTCGCAGCCGCAGTGTACTGTCGATACCGGCGATCCTGACTCCCTACCCTGCCACCATTTTCTCCAGATGGCGCGGGTTATTCTTCGGGTTTGACACCATTGGGCCGCGAGGGGGGGGCTTTTTAGTGCGATTCAGCCGTGAGTTGGTCGTGCGCCCGTTGGAACTCCTCCTCGCTGAGCAGCCCGTCTGCGCGCATGGTTCGCAGTTCCTCCAGCGTGTAACTGGTCGATTGTGACGGGCCTGGATCGCTGAGCCGCCTGCGGATGGTGGTGATCAGGATCCACGCGAACACCACGAACGCCGCCAAGACCAGAAGGGGTACGAGGACGCGAGTGAAGACCTGTGTTCCTGCCCCGGTTTCACTGGCTGCCACAAGCGATTCGATCACGATGGTGATGTCGCCTTTTCAGCTTCCAACTGCTTGTTCCACTCATCCATCGAGACGTCCTTGGTGGTCGCCTGCTCGACCATGTGGTCGGCAGCTTTTTGCTCACGGATCGATCCAGCCAGTTGCATGATGCGATCGTTCTTGACCATGTCGGCGCGGAGTTTGTCGGGACGCATGCCCTGCCGCATAGCGATGGTGGCGATGCGGGCGTTGATCTCCTGCTCGGAAACGTCGATCTCTTCATCGCCGGCGATCCGCTGCAGGATGAACCATGTCTTGAGCCGTTCCATGGTTTGCGCCGCAGAGCGATCGCGTACTTCGGCGAGTTTCTCTTCGACCTCTTCGGCTTGCATGCCCTTGGACATGAGTTCCATCTGGATCCGCTCGAGGTCAGTGGCAATCTGGCGACCAGACGCTTTTTCAGGCAATTCCATTTCAACCTCGGCGGTCACGGCCTTGAGCATCTGCTCCCGCATGGCCGCGCCCTGGTCTTCGTCCCGCTGCTGCTCAAGCGCGAGCCGTACCTGTTCACGAAGCACGTCTTCAGATGCCAGCGAGAACCGCTCGAGCAGTTCGTCCTTTGTGCACGGCGTGATCCGTTCGGCGATGTGGATCGTAAATACGATGCGGAGGGACTTGCCTTGGACGTCTTCTCGCTCATGGTTTTCAGGACCGGTGGTCTTGATTTCGATGGTGTCGCCCAGTTTTGCTTTCTTGAAGCAGTCTCCGAGTTTTTCGACCATTAGTCCAAGTACCTGGCCGGACTCGCCCTTGGCTGGAAGAACGACAAGAACTTGGCCATGGGCGAAGGCGGGCTCTTCGGCATCTTCGATGAAGAGTTCAGCACTGCCGAGCAGGCGATCTGCCGGAACGAAAGCGCCTTTCAACTCTTCTGCGCTGCCCATTCGCATGCACTGTCGTTCGAGTTCCTCGTCGATGTGCTCGTCGGTCACGTCGAGTTGTGGACGGGAAATGGTGATGGTGCTGAAATCGGGGAGATCAAACTCGGGAACCACCTCGAATTCGACGCCGAATTCCAGCGGCTTGCCTGACTCGATTTCGATCGTGGCATCGGGGTCCACGGGTTCGAGGTCGCCAAGCGGACGGATGCCGAGTTGTTCAAAGGCGTTCTGACATCCTTCCTGCATGAGTTCGTTCCGCGCTTCTTCACGCAGGGCCTCGCCAAAGCGACGCTCAAGCAGTTGCATCGGAGCCCTGCCCTTTCGGAAGCCGGGCAGCGAGGACTGATTCCGGAGCGTGCCGATCGACGCATCGATCTTTCCTTTGACCGCCTCGGCCGAGACGGTGATGTGCAGCCGCTTTCTGGCGGGGCCGGCATCTTCGATCTTGAACTCGAAGCCTTCTTTGGTGGCGGTCTCGTCGGACATGGCGAATCGGTTTCCTTGCTTGGTTTGGGCACACATCGGGCGCGACCGGGCAGTTTAGCACGGGTTGGAAGAAGAATAAGGGTCGGGCCGTACTCGAGCCTCTAGAGGCCGTTGGAGAGCATGTCAATGAAGGCAAGGGCGGCTTCCGGCGCATCGGTTCCGGGGGCCATGCGATCAACCAAGGCCGACCCAACGATCGCAGCGTCGCAGGCGGCTGTGGCTGCGGCGACCTGATCCGGTGTGGAGATGCCAAAGCCAGCGGCGATGGGCAGGTTCGTCAATGCTCGGATGGCCGCAACACGAGCGGTGAGGTCCGGGAGTTCCTCGCGGGCGCCGGTCAGGCCGGTCTGGGCAAGCAGATACACGAATCCGCGGCATCGGTCGACGAGTTCGGGAAGTCGCTGCGGCGTGGTGGTGGGGGCGATCAGCATGGCGAAGGCCAGATCACAGGCGTCCACGGTCGGAAGCAGTTCATCGGCTGCCGTGTGGTCGATGTCCGGGATGATGAGTCCGTCAAAGCCGACGCTGGCGAGTTGTTCGATGAACGTCCCGCCTCCACGCCTGTGGACAATGGACTCGCTGACCATTGCGATCAGTCCTGCTTCGGTGCGTGGGCGAACCCGCTCGATGGTGGCGAGCAGGGTGTCGATGGTGGTCCCATTTTCGAGTGTCTCGTGCATGGCTGCCGCGATCACCGGACCGTCTGCAATCGGGTCGGAGAACGGAAAGCCGATTTCGGCCATCGCGGCGCCAGCGCCGTCCAAGCCTGCAATCACCATTTCGGTTACGTCAAGGCCTGGATAGCCACCGACGACAAACGGCATCAGGGCTCGCTTGTTCTCCGCGCGGAGGGTGCTGAAGATGTCGTCGATGCGGGACATGGGGGGGAGTGTAGGACGGCGTCGCCGTCAGAGCAGCGGGCAGGACAAATACGTTACTTCGTGCCTTCGGGACCGCCGTCGATGACGTACTTGTCGTGGACGGCTTGGGCAAGGTCTACACCGGTGATGTTGGCAAGGGTCGTGAGCCAGGCAAGGACATCGGCAAACTCCTCACGGAGGTTGGCCTCGTCGCCGTCGCCGCGTTCCCGGCGGGCGAGCGCTTCTGCGAGTTCGCCAATCTCCTCGGAGAACCACAGAAATGTCCGCGCCGGGCCTCTGGCCTGATCGGTCTCTTGGTATCGGTCACGGATGAACTGCTGGAATTCGCTGAGCGTTGGATCGTGCATGGCGTGGGCATGCTATCCTGCCTGCTCGGGCCATTGGCGCAGTTGGCTAGCGCGCTTGTATGACACACAAGAGGTCACTGGTTCAAATCCAGTATGGCCCACTTGAAACGGCGATCGGAACCTGCGGTTCCATCGCCGTTTCTTCATGGTCCATGGGATCGGCCTTCGGCCGCTCCCGCGCCGGCGAGCGCCGGCGACTGTCTGGTTGGTCATTGGGGCCGCTCCGCGACCCCAAAGTGCAAATCCAGTATGGCCCACTTGAA
>DOVP01000032.1 GCA_003520025.1 Phycisphaerales bacterium | reverse complement strand
CAGACGGTGATGATGGTCCCTATCCGGCGACGGTCGGGGCGGTGGCCTGTGATGTGCATGGCAATGTGGCAGCGGCGACCTCGACCGGTGGCACAACCGGCAAACTACCCGGCCGCATCGGCGACGCGCCGCTCATCAACGCGGGTACTTGGGCCGATGCTCGCGTCGCTGTTTCGTGTACCGGGATTGGCGAGCGGTTCGTGCTTGCAGGTACCGCCCGCATGGTGGCAGCGCGCGTGGAACTGCTCGATGAACCGGTTGAGCGGGCGGCGGCAATGGTGCTGAACTCGATGCCGCCAGAGTCAGGCGGACTGATCGCCGTGGACCACACCGGTGTTGTGACGCTGCCTTTTACATCCTCAGGGATGTATCGCGGTTGGGCCACGGCAGAGGGTTCGTCAGAAATTGGCATCGGCCCGTGAAGTGGTGGTTGCTTGCCGTCACCTAATCGGCAACAATGCCAACGTGGCGATTTCGGGACAAATCGGGGAGCGGGGGATTCAGACCCGTACACGGCTTATCGAGGCCATGCTCGAATTGGTCAACGAGGGCGGCTTGCCTGCAGCGGCAAGTGTCCGTTCGATTGCTCGCCGCGCGGGCGTGACCGAGGCGGTTCTCTACCGCTACTTTCCTGCAAAGGAAGCGATGCTTCGTGAGGTTTGGGAAACCGCGCTGAAGCCGATGGCCGAACAGAAGCGGGCTCTGCTTGCCGAAGCATCCGGCTCGCCCACAGAAGTGCTGCAGGATTGGATTCGCATCACATATGAGCAGTTCGATCAGAATCCCGCCGCATTTCACTTCGTGTTCCTCAGCGATGGCACGGCCAACTGGCGAGAAGATCCCATCTACAGCGTGCAAGGCGAACTGCTCGGCAACTGGATGACAGGCGTGCTGGATTCCGCCCGAATCGCGCCCCTGAGCCACACCAGAGCCCTGCACTGCTTCGTGGACTTGCTGCTGGCCGTTCCCCGCCGCATCCGCAGTGGAGACTTGGACGGGCCAGCAATCGCCTATGTGGACGAAACCCTCGCTGCTTCGATCCGCGTGCTTGGCATCTGATTCTCCTGCTCTATCATGGCTCTTTACGCTGCCATGACAGATATCCACAAGCACGCCACCGACCACCAATCGACCGCAGACATCGCGCCACCGAATGGAGATCTCTACATCGGCCGCGATCTGGCATGGCTCGACTTCAACGAGCGGGTGCTGGCGCAGGCCGAGGACGAGCAACGGCCACTCTTCGATCGTCTCCGATTTCTTGCGATCTGCGAGAGCAATCTCGATGAGTTCTTTATGAAGCGTATCGCGCTGCTCCGCAGGCGGATCGAACTCGGAATCGACAAGGTCACCCACGACGGAAAGTCGGTCCGCAAGCAACTTGCTGCGGCGCGAAAGCAGGTACATCGTGTCGTACAGCGGCAGACACAACTGTGGGAGCGGGTGCTCCACCGACAACTCATCGCAGAGGGCATTCGCCTCACCACGATGGAGGAACTTCCTGCTCGCTATCAGAATCGCGTGGACGATTGGTTTCATCGGCACGTCTTCCCACTGCTTACACCGCTTGCAGTGGACCCGGGACATCCATTCCCCTTCATTTCGAATCTTTCCCGCAACTTTGGTGTTCTGCTCGCAGACCCGGGCGAATCCGAGCGTCGATTCGGTCGTGTGAAGATTCCGGATGCGATTCCGACATGGGTCCGCGTTCCAGTGCATGGCCCGGTCGGCGAGGCGCAGGGCACGACACCGTGTCGCGTCGTACGCGTTGCTGACGTTGTTCGTCGCAATCTGGAATCGATCTTCCCCGGAATGCAGATTCTCGAAGTACTCGAGTTTCGCGTCACTCGTGGTATTGGACTCGAGGAAGATGATGACGACGATGTGCAGGATCTCGCCCAATGGGTCAAGGCTTCGCTGCGGCACCGGCGATTTGCTGAGGCAGTTCGACTCGAAACGGCCGAAAACTCTTCGCCAACCCTGACAAATCTGATTCTCGAGGAGTTGGAACTCGACCCAGAATCACACTATCAACGATGTGTACCGCTGGAATGGGGCGGGCTCATGGATCTCACTCACTTCGACCGCAGTGATCTCTCGTCGCCCACATGGCAGCCAATCGTGCCTACGCGACTCGCTGATCAAAACGAACCCATCTTCGATGCGATTCGCCGCGGCGACATCCTGCTGAACCACCCCTACGATTCCTTCCACGCCTCCGTGGAGCGATTCATTTCAGAGGCAGCCGACGATCCGGATGTCGTCGCCATCAAACAGTGTCTCTACCGCACCGATCCCGATTCGCCCTTCATCCACAACCTGCTTCGCGCGGCAGAAGCGGGCAAGCAGGTGACATGCCTGGTCGAGTTGCGAGCGAGATTCGACGAAGATCGCAACCTGCAACTCACACGAACGCTTGAGAAACACGGCGTGCACGTCACCTATGGTGTCGTTGGACTCAAGACGCACACCAAATGCTCACTCATTATCAGGCGAGAGGGTGGTGCCTTCCGCGCCTACGCGCATATTGGTACAGGCAACTATCACGCAGGCACGGCGGCGCTCTACAGCGACTGCGGCCTGTTGACCTGTGACGACGAGATCACTGGTGATGTGATCCAAGTATTCAACTACCTGACCGGCCGATCGCGGTACCGCGACTACGAACAACTGCTTGTGGCGCCGATCACAATGCAAACACACTTCCTCAATTGCATCGAGCGAGAGATCCAACACGCCAAAGACGGCCGACCGGCCCGCGTGGTCGCCAAGATGAACCAACTTGAGGATCCCAGCATGATGCAGGCCATCATTCGCGCCTCGCAGGCTGGCGTTCAGTGTGATCTGATCGTTCGAGGGTTCTGTTGCCTCAGGGCGGGCGTTGTGGGATTCACCGACAATGTGCGAATTACCTCGATCATCGGCGACTTCCTTGAGCACGGACGCATCTACCACTTCGCCGCGGGCAAGGAAGACCCACTCCACGGAGAGTGGTATATCGGCTCGGCCGACTGGATGAAGCGGAACCTTAGCCAGCGGGTGGAGACTGTGACGCCGATCAATGATGAGGCTGCGCGGCGTCGCTTGTGCCGCATCATCGAAGTGAATCTCGCCGATCGACACAATGCCTGGTCATTGGACTGTGCCGGAGTCTGGCACCATCTGTCTCCGCCAGACGATGCTGACGAGGATGGCCCGGCGGTACTGGGTACGTTCGCCACACTTCGTCGCGATGCAATGCGAGCGGAAATCGAGGGGATGGCCGATCGAAAAGCCGTAAGCAGCCTGCTCAAGAGCCTGCCAGAGCCGAAGTCCCGGCAGGATGACGCGCCGCGGCTCGGCGGAGTCGAGCGGCTCGCCGGGCTGGCACTGCTCGACGGCCCATGGCGAACAGCGAGCGAAATAGGCAGGCGGCTCACGCTCTCGCCCTCGCTTACAACGGCGACCGGGCGGCAACTTGCGGCATTGGAATACATCGACATCTTCAAGGTCGGCCGGCACACGATCTGGACGCCAACGCCGCTGCTGGCACGGGCCGTTGGAGGACCGCTTTCGTTGCTACAGCGATCGGATCGAGCAGCGGATTGGCTGGCGCGGCGAATCGGCCGCTATCTGCGGATTGAAGGGTGGCGGGTTCGCCGCGGCGACGGCGAACCGCTCGACCTCATTGTCGAGTCCAAGGCCGATGGCAAGCATGGCTGGCTCATCAAGGCCGACCGCCGTGGTGCTGGCAAGATGATGCGGAAGGCCATGGCGGACGAGTGGACGATGCTTCACGCCGTCGGGACGACCGCGGACATTGTCACGGCCCTTCGCCACGCTCGCGCATCCATGGCTCCAACCGATCAAAAACGCATACAAGTACATCCGCTGGCAGCGATGTTGCGCCGTAGCGGCGTGGAGGATCCAAAGTGACGACACGAACGTTGATCTTGATGAGGCATGCGAAATCCTCGTGGGAGACGGGTCTCGACGATCACAATCGACCACTCAACAAGCGAGGCGAGTCGGCCGCGCCGCGCATGGGGCGGTGGCTTCGCTCGCAGAATGTGGTGCCGGATCTCATCCTCTGCTCAACCGCAACTCGCGCGAACCACACGGCAGATCTCGTCGCGAGAGAACTCGGCGATGAGGTGGAGGTTCGCGCGATCGAACAGTTGTATCTGCCACTTCCACAGGACATCATGGAAGTGGTGACTCGCGAGGCTGGCGATGTTTCCACGGTTCTCGTCGTGGCGCACAACCCGGGCGTGTCATCGGCTGTTGAGGAGTTCGCGAATGTAGCGACAGTGATGCCAACGGCCGCTGCGGCAGTGATAGATTTCACCTTGTCTGAGTGGTCCGACCTGCTCGTGGAAGCACGTGGCAAACTACGGCACTTCTGGCGGGTCAAGGAGTTGGTGTGAGGCTGTAGTACTTCATGTACCAGTCCACAAACCGGCTCACTCCCTCTTCGACCGATGTGGTTGCGTCGTAGTCGAAGTTCCGTGCCAGATCACTCGTATCTGACCATGTAGCGAGGACATCTCCGGCCTGCATGGGCAGGTTGTTGATCTCCGCCTTCTTCCCGAGTTTGGCCTCTAACACCTTGATGAAGTGCATCAGCCCAACAGACTCACCGTTTCCAATGTTGTAGATTCGCCAAGGAACGCTGCTGGTTGCCGGATCCGGGTTGGCATGATCATAGTCGTCGGCGGATGTCGCAGGGGCGTCCAGTGCCAACGTCACACCCGACACGATATCTCCGACATACGTGAAGTCTCGCTGGTGCTTTCCATGATTGAAGACATCGATCGGTCTGCCTTCGAGAATCGCCTTGGTAAAGAGGAAGAGCGCCATATCGGGACGACCCCACGGTCCATAGACAGTGAAGAACCGAAGCCCCGTACACGGAATCCCATATAGGTTCGCGTACGAGTGAGCCATCAGTTCATTTGCGCGTTTGGTGGCCGCATAGAAGGAGAGTGGGTGATTGCCACCGTGGTGTTCCGAAAAAGGCATGCTTGTGTCGCTGCCGTAGACCGAGGAACTCGATGCGTACAGCAGATGTTCGATGCCATGATGACGACACCCTTCGAGAACATTGAGGAAACCGGTGATATTGGATGCAGCGTAGTCGTGCGGGTGCTCAAGGGAGTATCGAACACCCGCCTGGGCAGCGAGGTGGACGACGCGGTCGATGTGGCTGGCCGCAAAGAGTGATTCCATGGCCTCGCGATCGGCGATATCGGCCTTGATGAACTCAAAGCGGTCCGCATCCGGGCGATTGTGGATGGTGGTGAGGCGTGCTTCCTTCAGGACGGGGTCGTAGTATCTATTGAGGTTGTCCAGACCGACGACCACATCGCCCCGATCGAGCAGGCGATGAGAAGTGGCGGCTCCGATGAAGCCAGCGGCACCGGTGACGAGCACTCGCATCTGTGGCATCTCCTGTGAGCGAAGTGGTCAGGTATCGTACCCCACCAAGTGACCCTATGACACGAGTACTCCTAGTCGAAGGATTCAGCCGAGCACTAGTCTACTTCAGACCACCGCTCATCCGATCGCTCCAGCGAGCAGGTCATGAGGTCACGGTTGCAACATGCCTTGAGTCCGATGATGGAGTGGCTGATGCGATGGCCGCGATGGGTGTGCCATGCGAACACTTGCCGATCATTCGAAATCGCATTCGGGTATTCGGCGATCTGGTGCTGTTGTGGAAATTATGGAGACTCATCCGGCGGACACAGCCGGAGGTGCTGCTGACATGGACGATCAAGCCGAATCTCTATGGGCCGATCGCCGGTCGGTTGGCTCGTGTGCCTCGCATTGGTATCGTCGTATGTGGCCTTGGCCGAGTCCTTCTTGGAAGCGGCTTAGCCAGTTGGATCGGGTGGAGAGGGTTGCGTTTCAGCGCGGCACGCTGCGACTGTGTGGTGGCGCAAAATCCGGATGATTATGAATCGATGCGGCAACACGGCGTCATAACAGCGAGGACGAATGCAATCAGGACGGCAGGGTGTGGTGTTGATCTCAACGAATTTTCGATGGAACCACTGCCAGCACAACCCGTCGTACTGATGCTCGGCAGGCTTCTCGCGTCCAAGGGTGTATACGAATACATTGAGGCAGCAGCTATTGTTCGGAGGCGGAGACCGGATGTCAGGTTTGAACTTGCCGGGCTTCTTGAAACTGGCAACGATGCGGTTCCGGAAGCCTGTATTCAGGAAGCGGCCGCGCGGAGCGACATCGAGTACCTCGGCTTTCTTGAGGATCAGGATCTTGTGCGGGCTGCGATCCGTCGATCATGTCTCTATGTGCTACCTAGTTGGCACGAAGGCACACCGCACTCAACGCTCGAAGCGATGGCAATGGGGCGGCCCATTGTTACAACAGACGTCAGAGGGTGCAGGGAGACGGTGCAGGACGGTATCAATGGTCACTTGACTCCCAGAGGAGATGCTCAGGCGTTGGCTGATGCGATTCTCAAGATGCTCGCTGATCCAGAAAGGCTGGTTGTCATGGGCGCCGAGAGTCGAAAATTGGCCGAGACTGTCTTTGATGCCAGAATTGTTGCTCAGACCCTCATGCAAGAGATGCACTTGTAGCGGCAACCTCACCAGCGTCAGTAGAGTGGTCCACCTGCCTCCACACGACATCGAGAATCTCCGATTCAGGCTGATAGCCTTCTACGGCCTGATTGAGTATTGCGCGAATCGCTGGGCAGTCGCCAGCGGCGCACGCGTTTTCAAGTGCCACCAGCCATGTCTCGACTCGTTCCCAAGATGGAGAGGACTCATTGCCACGCATGATGCGTGGATGCACGGTTCCTTCCATATTGTGACTGACAATGAGTTCTTCGTAGAGCTTCTCGCCTGGCCTCAAGCCGATGAATGTGATTTCAATAGATCCACTTGTGCGATGATGATCCATCACGGAATGTCCTGACAACTCGATCATCCTGTGGGCCAGATCGAGAATGCGGACAGGGTTTCCCATGTCCAACACATGCACCTCACCGCCCCGGGAGATGGATCCTGCTTGGATGACCAGTTGCACGGCTTCTTCCACCGTCATGAAGAACCGTGTCACATCCGGATGGGTCACCGTAACCGGTCCACCATGTCGAATCTGCTCTTGGAACAGCGGCACAACACTTCCACTTGATCCAAGCACATTGCCAAATCGTACAACTGAGAATTGTGTCGCCTCCTCTCTGTGGGGTCGCTTCGTCAACGCCAGAAGCACGATTTCCGCAAGGCGTTTGGATGCGCCCATGATGCTTGTTGGGCGAACCGCCTTGTCGGTGGATACCAGCACGAATGTGCTAACGCCTCCGCGCTCTGCTGCGATCGCCGCTTTCCACGTAGTGAGTGTGTTGTTGGCAACACCCTCCACGGCGTTGATTTCGACGAGCGGGACGTGCTTGTGTGCAGCAGCGTGATACACCGTATTGACAGCCCACGCATTAAAAATGCGATTGAGGGTGTCCTTGTTTCCAGCACAACCAAGAACAGGAATAATTGAAAGTTGATTTACACCATGTTTTTCATGAAGAGTACGATCAATGAGATCTCGATGTATTTGATACAGCGCGTGCTCGCATCGCTCCAACAGGATGAGGCACTTTGGCTCAAGTGTGATGATCTGTCTGCACAATTCACTTCCAATGGATCCACCAGCTCCGGTTACAAGTATGGTCTTGTCTCTGGTGTCTTGGTGAAGCAGCGACTCCAGCACAGGGGCTGGCATTCGCCCGAGAAGATTGGTGATTGAGATATCTGCAGTGCTCTCATCGCGATTGTCCCCAGCATGCTGTATTGAATCGAGTTCACAGATTGGATGCCACCGTGTATGGATGAGCTCGGGCAATGCTGTTGCAGCAAGCAGTCGGAGATCAAGCCAAGGTGACCATTTGTTGACATACTCCAGATTACACATGACCTTGTCGGGCCAGATCGTATCGCGACTAAACGCTTCGGGATCGACCACCGAGGCGAGTAACAGTTCCTCATGCCGCCAGCGGAGTGATGATGGCCCTGTGATGCCGGGGCGTACGTTCAAAATGGCCCGCTCATCACCGTGCAACTCATCTGCATGTCCGGCTACATCCGGGCGCGGACCCACAAGCGACATGGACCCCGTGAGCACCTGCCAGAATTGAGGGAGTTCGTCAAGTTTCCACCGTCGCAAAATCCGACCGAGCCATGTGATGCGATGATCGCTCGCAACTGTGACGGTGCTGTTGCCACGTCCAGGAGTCATGGTACGAATCTTGTACAGTTGGAAGGGCAGTCCAAATTGACCGATTCGTGTCTGACGAAACAAGCCCCAACGCCCAGTATCGATGGTCGACGCGATGATGAGCAGAACGCAGATCGGCCACGTAAGAAGAACGATCGGGAGCGCAATGGAGATATCGATGCACCGCTTGATACAGGACTGTCTGGCCGTGAGCATGCGTCCATCATACGATGGTCAGTCATCCTGACAGTAGAGTGGTGGTGTGGCCAATCATCAGAATCTCATCATCCTTGGGGCACCTCGCTCCGGGACCAATATATTCCGAGACGTGCTATGCCGGCTTCCAGGGTTTGCCACGTGGCCCTGTGATGAAATCAACCAACTCTGGCGGATCGGGAATGCTCGCTACCCGGACGATGCGATACCGGTTTCTCGATTGAACTCGACTGTCAGACGTCGTATCCGATCAGCCTTCCGCCGCCAAGCTGCCGTTCGGGGGTGTGATGTGCTTGTGGAGAAGACGTGCGCGAATTGTCTTCGCCCGAACTACGTGAGGGCGTGTTTTCCGGACGCGAAGTTCATACAGATCGTCCGGCATCCATTCGATACGGTCTTGAGCACGCTGGAACGTCGTATGGCGCGGCGTGATCTGCGATATCTGTTGAAAAAGGCGAGGTTTGTGCCTCTGGAGGAACTTCCCAGAACAACTGTTCGCTCATTGTTGTCACGGTCGGCACGGGGTGGTATGCGCGCGAATTGTCAGTGGGGCCCTGTGCTTCCAAGAGATGTATTGCCGACTGGCCATACGACTCCATCTGCATACGCCGCAATGCAGTGGACCGAGTGTGTCAAGAGAACGGATGACATGTTGGATAGCCTTCCAAGTGAACAAGTGTGCCGAATTCGATATGAGGATCTTGCAAGATGTCCGGAGGAAGTCCTAGCATGTGTTGTGTCACACTTTGACCACGAAGTAGCTAGAGAGCATGTTGAGTCCGCTGTAGTGGAGATTCATGATCGAAGCGTCGGACGCGGGCGTGAGAGTGTGGATTCTGACGCTTTCACTGTTCTTACTCAGCATGCGACTGAGATCATGTGTCGGCACGGCTACGTGGGAGATGCCGATGATTGACATCCCAACGTGGCCCAGGTTTGAAGAAGATGAAATCGAAGCGGTTGCACGCGTGCTGCGATCTGGCTTGGTGAATCGTTGGACCGGCGAGGACGTTTCTCTGTTTGAAACAGCATGGGAACGAGCGTCCGGATGCAATCACGCGATTTCGATGGCAAATGGAACAGTTGCCATTGAAGCAGCCATTCGATCTCTCGATTTGAACGTGAATGCAGAGGTCATAGTTCCTTCCAGAGGGTACGTCGGTTGCGCTTCCGCCGTTGTCATGGCCGCCGCGAATCCGGTGTTTGCAGATGTCCACGACATGACCGGCTGTGTGACACCAGAAACGCTGGAGGCGGCACGGACACCACGGACCGCTGCTGTCATCGTGGTTCATGTGGGTGGATGGCCGGCCGATATGGTGTCGATTTGCCGGTGGGCCCAATCACATGGAATCACGGTAATCGAGGATGCAGCACAGGCACATGGAGCGACTGTCCTCAATGGGAAGGAGCAATCTCAGTGGGTTGGAACATTCGGAGAGTTTGGTTGTTGGTCGTTCTGTCAGGACAAGATCATCTCAACGGGTGGAGAGGGCGGTATGTTGGCGGCGGCAAACCAATCATTGGCAGACCGTGTGTGGTCGATCCGTGATCATGGAAAATCACGGTTGCGAGTCGCGTCACATGTACCCGATAGCAGATTCGCATGGTTGGTGGACTCGATTGGCTCCAACCTTCGTATGACAGGCATGCAGGCCGCAATTGGACTGATACAACTTCAGAAGTTAGGCCGGTGGATTCAGATGCGGGCGAGGAATGCCCGGATTCTGAAGGATGTGCTGTCTGGCATCAAGTGGATCGAGTTTCCGGAGGTCGAGTTCGGGCAACACCCCGCGTGGTACCGCGTGTACGCAATGGTTCGAAGAGATGTCAGAGATGTGGCGGTCTACCGCGATCACATTCTCGACGCCGCATCGGCTGCGGATCTGCCGGTTGGCGTTGGCAGTTGTTCGGAGATCTATCTGGAGCCTGGCTTGAAGGCCAGGGCTCCGAGCAGCAGGCTTCCCAATGCGCGAAACTTGGGGTCGCGATGTCTGTGCTTTCCCTGTCATCACTTGATCACGTCCGAGACAATGGGTGATTATGCCGAGCAGCTTGCCAAGGTGTGCCGCGTCATCGATGGCAAGCAGGCCGCGAGAACATGCTGATGGGCTCGGTTGCAACAGGACTCATGAGTAGCCCGTTGGTGCCTGCTTAAACGACAACGCCCAGAGATCGGTACAGATCGAGGTAGTGCTTCTGGATATGCCGAATATCAAGGGTGTTCTCAGCGAACACTCGGGCAGCCGATCCGAGCGACAACCGTCGGTCTTCATCCTCGATCAGGTCGGCAACCGCGGTCGTCATGGCGTCGAGATCCCGGGCTGTTACCAGCAGACCTGTCTGATTGTTCTGTACCGCCTCGCGTACTCCTGGAACATCGAAGGCCACCGCCGGAAGGGCAGTGGCTGCAGCTTCCACGACCACTCGTGGCACACCTTCGCGATAGAGCGAGGGATATAGAAAGAGGTCGGCATCGTGAAGAAAGGGCACGATGTCCGGGAGATGGCCAACATACTCGATGTCCTGTTGTTTCCGGAGCCACGTTTTGGCGATCGCATTGGGATGGGCCGGATCACATTCGCCAGCAAACAGAAACTTCGCTCTGGGCCAGCGCTGTCGGATGCGACGCGCTACGCTCGCGAATTCAAAGATCCCCTTGCGTTCAAGTAGACGGGCGATCATAACTACAACAGGCGCGGCGGGATGGCGCCCCGCTCGGTCAACAGCCTTGAATCGATCGATGTCCACGCCAGATCCAGTGATAAGTGTGGTCGATTCGGGCGCGACCCATTTCTTCCTGACAAACAAGGCACGATCATCGGGGTTTTGAAATACCGTGGTGTCGCCGCGGCGGAGCGCCGCTCGGAAGCCGAGTCCCGCCGCCATGGCCCGCGACCGGCCTGCCGAGAGAATACTGCCCAGCCCCGTGATCGTATTGACGATGCGGACCGACTCACCGAGTGTACGGCGAGCAGCGATACTCCCCAGTACGACAGGTTTGGCGTGGAATTGTTGAATCAGATCGGGTTGCCATTTTTGGCAGATGGTCCCCATCGCCCTGTACGCGTGAGCATCCTTGCGAGGCGACAACCTTCCACGGTGGAACAATACGTGTTCCGTGTGAACGCCCATGCTTTTAAACCAGTGGCACAACCCATCGTTGTCGGTCGCGATGACGACACGCCAATCCAGAGAGAGGAAATGGCGAATCATCTGTTCACGTGAACTACTCAGTGCATATCCACGGTTCGCGGTAAAAAGGACCGTGCCAGGCATCGACTTCAGCCTCCATTGGATGGCATCATATGGCTTTGGAAGTATGCGATGCCTTGGGTTGAGTGAGATAGACTGGTAGCCTTCGATGACGACGCTTCATTGCATTACTGGTCTCAGGGGCGGGGGTGCCGAACATCAACTCGTCCACCTTTTAGAGGGGGGTCTCGCAAAGGGCGGCAACGTACATGTGTTGTCTCTGACAGATCGGGGTGTACTCGCTGGACGCATCGAGCAACTTGGTGTGCCGGTTCACACACTGGGGCTTCGGTACGGCATGAATGCAGCGTTCCGAATCATGCGATTTCGGCGTCTGCTGAAGGAGATCACACCAACAATTGTGCAGGGATGGATGTACCACGGGAACCTATTCGCGTGGATGGCGAGGCGGATGACGACAATATCACCGGCAGTTGCTTGGAATATTCAACATTCGCTGCATGAACTTGCGACCGAGAAGTTCATGATGCGATTAGTCATTCGAGGAAATCGACTGATATCAGGCCGAGCCGATGCCGTGGTCTACAACAGTCATGTGTCACGATCACAGCACGAGGCTTTCGGATTCAAGGGAGACCGAAGTATGGTCATCCCCAATGGATTTGATCTGACTCGGTTTGAGCCAGATGCAGCAGTGGGCAGAAGAATGCGACGAGAGATGGGGATCCCAAGCGATGCGATTGTTGTGGGACACATGGCGAGGTTGCATCCCATGAAGAACCATGTGGGTTTCCTACAGGCTTCGATATGTGCTGCGCGAGAGAGCAGCAAGATTCACGTTGTCTTGGTCGGCCGCGGAGTAGAGCCCGAAAATCTCGACCTGTCCGAACTAGTTCCGATCGCCATGCGGCCTCGATTTCACTTTGTCGGTGAGCGGGTCGATGTTCCCGATGTGATGCGGATGCTGGATGTGCTCTGCTGTAGTTCTTCGTGGGGTGAGGCTTCACCCAATGTCTTGGGTGAAGCGATGGCTTCTGGTGTTCCATGCGTCACAACCGATGTGGGCGATAGCGGCGACATTGTTGGTGCTACTGGAGTAGTTGTTCCAGCCGGCAGCGTAGCAGACCTTGCCAGCGGGCTTGAGAGGGTGCTGTCCATGTCGGTGTCGGAGCGAGCCACACTGGGTGATGCTGCTCGCAAAAGAATAGAGGAGCTGTATGAAATGAGCGGCGTAGTTATGAGGTATCGGCTGCTCTACCAATCATTGGCTCCAAGCGGTGGCGAATAGCATACGCAGAGATGTAGAAACCCTTGGATACGGTGCAATGCAACTACCCCCGTTCTCGCGCGACCATGACGATGTTTGGGGATAGCAGTCGGGTGTTGGGGGTCCACCGAGCGGCGGCTTCGACAACGAAGCCCATGCTTCGTCCAAGGAGAAAGGCTGGACGACCTATGGATTGCAACCGGCCGTAGAGGCCACAATTCCAGAGTCCCACGTGTTCCACATATCTACAGACCAGCAACTCGAATCTATCAGATGACGGCGATCGTTCAAAGGCATCTCGTAGACGGTCGGCATCCATGAGATTGTGCAGATCCCACATTCTTCGGTCGATAATTTTCATCAATCGGCCATTAAGACCACTGTGATTCGGAATGGTAATGACACAGTGGCCCTTCGGCGCGACCAGTCGCAGGTGTCGTTCGATGGCAGGCGAAGAATCATCGAAGTGCTCGATCAGGCCGGCACTGAATACAACGTCCCACAGTGGATGATCCGCCGCCCACTCATCTTCAAAGAGGTCGCCGTGAATGACGGTTGCCGGGACACACTTCGCTGCAAGCATTGCTTCACATTTATGGCAACTCTCTTCGATATATTCCAGTCCTGTGACATCATGCCCATACATGCGATGGAAGAATTCCATGAGTCGTCCGGGAAAGCAGCCGAGTTCAATCATTCGAACATGCGGCCCTGCGGGAAGTAGTTGGCGGAAGATCGCGTGGTGTTCCCGGAACGTATGATGACGCCGAAAGAACATGGTTTTCGAGATGTGCTGTGTCGTATGCCAGCGAGACCAAGTAGGGGATGTTGTCAGTCGTCGCATCAGAGTCGCCCTAGAGATCCTATTGCTGGCATCGTATTCGATGCCACAGGGGTGTGATATGAATGATAATTGTCGGGCTTATCGCCCATGATAAAACTGTGTCAACGAACAGGCTTTATAGGATCGTGTCCTCATGGGCAACACAAGCCACTTTGTCGCCTCCGAGATCTCGGTAGCGTGCGATTTTGACCAGCGCCGCAACACAATGATTGTACTGCTGTCGGTACGATGCCCACTCCGTCCAATTTGTTGATTGGACTGTTTCTGGAAAGCTGGCGTGACAAAAACATGATGTCGAATGACAAGCGAGTTGATGGCAGGACACACCGCGCGATTGTGGAATCAACAGCCACCGTAGCCATCGTCGGGATGGGATATGTCGGATTCCCGCTGGCCTGTGTGGTGAACAGGGCCGGATATGAGGTGTGCGGGTTTGATGTGGATCCATTCAAGGTTGAGGCACTTGCCGCTGGACAGAGCTATCTGGGTCAATTGGCGGTCGCTCGTTTTGCGGAGTTGGCGGATTCGGAGAAGTTTTCAGCTACGGCAAATCCAGAGAACATCAGGCGATGTGACGTTGTGGTGCTGTGCGTCCCGACGCCGCTGGATGAAGACAATGTGCCCGATCTTTCGTATGTGATCCAGTCCACCGAAATGGTTGCGGATGTGTTGCGACCGGGAATGCTCGTTGTGCTGGAGTCGACAACGTGGCCGGGAACAACACGCGAGGTCATGCTTCCGATTCTTGAATCGGGAGGGCTGAAGTGCGGCACCGACTTCTTTCTTGCCTACAGCCCTGAGCGGGAGAACCCGGGAGACGAAGTATTCGAAACGGCGTCCATTCCCAAGGTGGTCGGCGGCATCGATGATGCCTCGCTTGCTCTGGCCTGCGCGTTCTATGCAAAGGTTGTGTGTGATGTGGTGCCGGTGTCTTCAACTGAAGTAGCTGAAGCATCGAAGATCGTCGAGAACGTGTACCGCTGCGTCAACATCGCGCTTGTGAATGAACTCAAGGTGGCATTTGAGAAGATGAACATTGATGTATGGGAGGTCATGGAAGCCTCTGCTACCAAGCCCTTCGGCTTTCAGCCGTTCTGGCCAGGACCGGGTCTCGGAGGACACTGTATTCCGATTGATCCGTTCTACCTGTCATGGCGAGCGAGGCAATGTGGGGGCGAGACGCGGTTCATTGAACTGGCGGGAGAGATCAACACGGCCATGCCGGGACATGTCGTGGATCAAACATGCGCCGAACTTGGGGATACGGTTGCTGGTTCACGAGTGCTCGTGATCGGCGTGTCCTACAAACCCAATGTGTCGGACGCGAGGGAAACTCCTGCGGCACCCATCATCGAAATGCTGCAAGCACGTGGGTGCGAGGTGTCGTATCACGATCCACACTGCCCGACATTTCCGGTGATGCGGCAGTACACGATCGATCTTTCGTCTGTACCGCTAGACGAGGCGCACTTGAGTGCCGCCGATGCCGTACTGATCGTGACCGATCACGACGCTATCGACTGGCAATTGATCGGCACGCACGCCGCGCTGATCATGGACACTCGAAACGCGATGGATGGCATCGCCGTCAATGGCCGACTGGTAAAGGCGTAGCATCCTTCTGTGGGTCCGATCCGGGCGCAGTTTCCGGAAGAATCAAGCACAGTATGAACGCCACGACAAACAGTGCTGGGATGAGCATCATCGCGAGCCTGAACTCCTCCGGCGTGGCGTTCATGATCATGTCTTTAGCTTTGACGGCGTGTTTCTGACCAGGGTGCAGTGCCGGGGAAATCATTTCTTCGGTGAGAATCCAACCGACGCTGACCTGCAGTCCGGCAGCGATGAGCATGGTGATGAAGTTGTTACAGGCGGCGGCCGTGCCCCGCAGCACCTTGGGCGAGAGTTCCATGACGACGGCGAAGCAGATGACCTGTGTGCTGGTGAACAGGCCACCAACGAGCATGAGCGCCAGCAGGCCGTAGTAACCAAACATGGAGGGCCACAGGAAGAGCAACATTGCGACGCCGCCACCGACACTTCCGATGAGCAGCGGCCACTTCCGAGAGCCAAGCCGATCGGACACGATGCCAACGAGTGGACTGCCGATCAACCATCCGAGGGCGAGCATGATGGTGGCGAAACTCGCCTCGTCAGCGGTATACCCACCAGCAGTTTCCATGAAGGCATCCCCCCACATGGCCGCCACGACGCTGAGCGGTAGGAAGAGGGTGGCGGAAATAATCCCCACCATCCATATTTTCCAGGTTCCCAGCACGTGGAGGATGCCTCGCAGAATGCTGTACTCGACATGCTCCTCCTCGCTGAATCGTTCGTGGAACCAACTTGGTCGCGGTGGGATGACTACGAACAACAGGACAGCCAGTCCGATACCGATCCATCCGGTTGCCAGTACGACCGTTCGCCAGTCGAATGCCTTGACCGCCTCCTCAAGCGGCGTCTGGCCGATGATTTGCCCGAGTATTCCAACGGCGGTTGTGATGCCTGCAATAAGAGCCAGTCTGCTCGGTGGGAACCAGACGGTGGCGACGTAGAGGGCACCAATAAAGGCGAATGCTGATCCGATGCCAATCATCCCTTCGGCAAGCGCGACGCCGTGGAGGTCTCCTGCCATGCCAAAGACAATTCCGCCACCGCCGCAGATCAGCGCAGCCCCTGCAACGAGAAATTTCGCTCCAAACTTGTCAAAAAATCCGCCAACGACTAATTGGAGCGGGGCGTACACCCAGAGATACGTGGCGAGTGCGGCCGACAACTCCACCGGCGAGGCGTCGAATTCGCAGCCGAGTTCCTTCATGATCACGCTCGGCATGACGCGGATGAAGTATTCGTACAGGAAAAAAAACGCGGCGACACCCCAGAAAATCCATCCATACCAGTGTCCGCGATGCAGTCCGGAAGCGAACGATGTCATGACCAGTCCCTTTATTGAGCCGCGGGCCAAATCGCCCTTTCTGGCACAGTAGCAGAGGGGATTGTTACTGTATTGGCTATGAGAACACGCATGGTTTCGGCTGGGTTTCTGGGTGTGTGCGTTGCGGCATGTGCGTTTGGGCAGGATGCCCCGGTCGACCCGGGATACGGTGCCGATCGGCCCGCAGCCGAGACCATCGCACATATCGAGAATGTCAACGCCGAGCCAAGTGGGCTTTTTTGTGGCGCTGCGTATGGCCGGCACCCGAAGACGCCCATGCCAGACCCACGTGGTATGTACCCCGTTTCTCATGGCAGTACCGAAGGGCTCAGATTCTGGCAGTGGCCAAATCCACGTGATTTGTACCCTGCCATCGAGCAGGCCATCGTGCTGGTTCCATTGCTTTCGCCAGATCCACTTCACCCCCTGTCTGATGCATTCAATGCAATCCGAAAGTCCATTACCGATCCGGTGAGTTTTGTTTTCGACCCGGCTGCGGCGTGGACGTATCAACACGCCACCAAAGTCGTCGATGGTTCACCACACGCAAAATCCATTCTCTGGGAAGCTATTTCCAGCAGGCTGACACTCTGGCACGATCAGGGTGATTACGGACAGGTCATATGTGTGCTGCAGAACAACGTTGGAATGGGGACACCACTGGAACCGTATTTGGGACCAAGTGTCGGTGATCCGACGGCGATCAACAACGTGCTGGTCAGTCCGCATCTCACGACAAATTTGTACTGGCAGCAGTCTTTCAATCAGAACACTGTCCGGCTGCGAGTCGGCAAGATCAGCGACAGCGGCTTCTTTGACCGAAATCTCGTGGCCTATGATCCAATGAGCCAGTTCATGTCGCTTGATTTCAATCAAAGCATCACCAACCCATTCCCCCCCCGCGGATTCGGTGGCGTACTTTCAGCAGACTTGAGTAGGAATTTTACGCTTCGCGCTGGCACGCTGAACTCAGCCAGCACTGGCTCAACAAGCGGTTTCGACGGTCTTGCGTGGAACCACCTCTTTACGATTGTCGAGGGTGATCTTCGGGTCTTTCCAACTATTGGTGGCCAGCAGCGGGAGGGGCATATCCGCCTGATGGGGTGGCACAACTCCGCCCCGATGGGGATCAATCAGGAAACGATCGGAGGACCAGGAGTCACTCTGAACATCGATCAGTCCATGGCTGATCACGTGTCCGCCTTCATGCGAGTCGGATGGGGTCAGCAGGATGTCACGGTCTCCAACTTCGCTGTTTCGGCAGGGTTCAGTATTGTCCAGCCCTTTGGCATCAAGTCCAGTCACACGGGTATTGCCATCGAATATGCCAAGATCACACAAAATGGACGTGATGCGGCCAGCCTCAACAACGCCTCGCCTGGCGAACACTACATGTTGGAGTGGTATTGGCTGACGCATGTGAGTAACTCGGTCAACACTGGGCCGGTCATTCAGGTCGTCCGTGATCGCGGTGCCGGAATCGACACATCCATCATTTGGGGTTGGCGGACGACGATCGGATTCTGATCACACGATGCTGTGGACCAGCAGCCCGCTGACAGCAGCAAGGTAGGTGGTACAACTGACCAGCCCGGCGGTCAGCAGAGGGCTTCGTCCGCCCGCAAGCAGGACGCGGCGGCCGGTCGCCAAGCCGAGACCTGCCACGATCGATCCCACCGCCAGAGTGCCAAAGGCGGCAACTGCGATCGCGAAGGCTTTCATTGAATCTCTGGCGAGATCCATCGTGACTGCCATGGCCGAGGAGGCGGCACCAGCGGCGATGGTGTCGCTGCCAATACCGGACACGGCCGCTAGTCGGCCGAGCAACAGGAATGCGGCGAGCACCACGACCGCCGCGCAGATCCAGCACAGTCCACCAAACAGGGCGCAGCACCGAGAAAGTGCTCTTCGATCAACAATGCTCATGAGGATCCTGTTCCTTCCAGGTTCGTGACCGAGGTGCTATCGACGGGATTAAGAGGCAACCGCAGGAAACCTGCCGAGTTACTACAAAGGTCCCAGAACGCATGGCTGCTTCCGTGGGGCGTACACTTTGGACCATGCTTCTGGGAAGAAGGAGGTCCTCGACCATGTGGGCGATCACCCTGCTGCTGACATTTGTTGCCGATGGCGCGACCGTCCCTGATGGCTTCACCCTGAGCACATGGGCCGAGCATCCGACCATCCTCGATCCAGTGGCATTTTGCTTCGACGAAAAAGGAAACATCTACGTTGGAGAGACTCAGCGACAGGATCGCGGCGTCGAAGACAATCGAAATTCACCCTTTTGGCTCGTCGATGACCTCGCTTCTCGCACCGTCGATGATCGCTACCGCGTCTTCGAGAAGTGGGCCCACAAGCGAGAAAA
>DOVP01000290.1 GCA_003520025.1 Phycisphaerales bacterium | reverse complement strand
TCAGTCTGCTCGAGGTGACGCACCCGCCGATTCGCACACTGGACGATCCGGACGTGCAGCGGATGCTGCAGCAGCAACTCGCCAGAGCCCGCAGCGAGCAAGCGCAGGGAAAGTACATATTCGACTTGCTCCAGCGGGGGATCCATGACGAGATTGACCTCATGGTCACCCGTGCCTTTGAGATTGCCGATTCGCGTTTTCCGCCACGGTGATCGGCTGGTCCGAGCGGCGATCTACTTGGCGGCGAGGGGAGCGGGCCGTGCGATGGCATCTCCGGCTTCGCGGCTGGCGATTGCTCGGCCGAAATGTCCGCATTGGCGTCGATGAACTCGACTTGGTGCTTGTTCATCCGGGCAAGTCGATCCTCGCCATCGTCGAGGTCAAAGCCACGAGAGGGCACTGGCCGATCGGGAGCCGTGTCGATGACACCAAGCAATGCCGCATCGCCCGCGCCGCTGAGCGGCTGCCGCAGCACTGGCGTGAGGGGCGAATGATGCGATTTGATGTAGCCACGGTCCAGGTCGGCACATGGAGATGCCGCGTCACGCACGCTCCTGCGGCATTTGATGATCCACGCGCTGATGACTCGATCGCTTAGTTGGAACATGGATGTCGTGCAGCCGTGCCCGTAGCGGGTCGGGTGTCGCTCCGGGACCATTGCAGAACCCAAACTCCTGCCAGCGGGGCCGGCATTTGGCATTTTTACCCTTCGGGCAGCACTCTGGCTTCATCCACTTTCGGCGGCGGCGCGCCGGTGAGTGCCGCCGCGATCCGAGGTCCATGGCCGTGACTCGTTTCGATATAGGCCTTGAACCGCTGCTGCGTTCCAGCAACCGCAGTGCCGGCGACGAAGACCCCAGGAACATTCGTCTCCATCGTCTCCGGGTTGAAGAACGGCGCGTCTTGCTCGCCGGTGCATCGAACGCCGAACATCCGAAAGAGCGTGTCGTCCTGTTCGTAGCCGATCTGAAGCAGCACATCATCGACCTCGATATCGAACGTTTCGCCAGAATCAATCCGCTCTAGCATGACACGCCCAGGTTCGATCGCGATCGGACGTGTCGGCATCAACCCTGTAATCCGGCCTTCCTCGATAAGTGAGGCAACCTCCGGTCGCAGCCAATATTTCACCCGCTCGCTGATCGACTCGCCGCGGTAGGAAAGTGAAACCTCGGCATGTGCTCGCCAGCATCGCAGCGCCGACTCGACTGCCGAGTTCTTCCCACCGACAATCAACACTCGTCGCTGGAAGAAGCGGTGCGGATCACCGAGTTCGCTGGAGACATGCCCCAGTTCCTCGCCGGGAATTCCAAGCGTTCGGGGGCGGTGCGTGCCTCCGCAGGCGATGACGATTTTGTCCGCCTGTATGCGGTGTTCGAGCCCGGACGGCTCGATGAGCGTGACCTCGAATCCACCATCGACCGCCGCCGTGTCCGTCACCCGATGAAAGGTGCGGACAGCGAGGTTCCGGGTCACCGCGACGCTGCGCAGATAGGCCAGATACTCCTCGCCTGTGATCTTCTCCTGCGTCGGCACCGGGCAGTCCATTCCTGCGATTGCCAGCCGCTCGGGCGAGCTGAAGAACCGCGTCGCCGGCGGGAAGAGCCGGGAGATGGTGTGCCCGATCCCCCCAGCGTCGACGTTGATGGCCTCGATGCCGGCTTCTCGCAGGAAGAAACCGACTTCCAAACCGATCGGACCAGCCCCAATAATGAGCACCTTGATGCGTTCCATGCCCGTAGACTACCGGGCCCAAAGGAGCATCAGGTTTGATACCCATTCTCGGCGTGTTGACGCTCATCGGCACCTCGTTCGCTTCGGCGAGCGGGATTGGGCCGTTGCTTGCGCCGCAATTGATGAGCCGCGACTTGCCGGTCATCATCGAGGCGATGGATCTCGATAAGCAGCAGTCCGCCATTCTCGATGACCTGCTGGCTGAGTACCTGACGCGGTTTGACGCCGAGCAGTCGGAGGTCGAGGCGGCCTTGGCCGCCGTCGATCCGGACACGCTGCACGATGCGTGGATTCCGCCCGATTGGACCGATCAGCGGAGCGCCTGGCGAAGTGTCCGCGGCGAAGCTGCGGAACTCGAAGATGCCGCCGAGGCGCGGGCCTATCTGGAGTCGCAGCAGGGCTGGGCCCGCCGCGAGATGGAGGGACTGCTTCGAGATCGCCCCGATCCGTCGCCATCGCCGCGGACGCAGATCCTGAACGGGTGGCTCACTCGGCGAGAGGCCCTTCGTGATGGGCTCATCCATGATCTCGGCTTGGTGCTGGATCCGCAGCGGGCTTCGCGGTGGAACATGGTCGAGGCCGCCATCGCCCGGCAGCGAACGCCGTTCGGGGAGGTGCTTCCTGGCGAGTCGCTCGATCTTGGGCGGGTGCTTCGATCGCAGTTCACCCGAGACGATCCGCTTCCCTTGAATCTGGAGGGACTGATCGGCGACTACGAGCGAGCATGGGGCGAGGCGTCCGCGGCGCGGGATGCCGAACTCGCCGCCCTGTTGCCACGGCGGCTCGACGCGGTCGAGCGGAAGGACATGCTTGGGCAACTCCAGATCGCTCGCCGCGAGGCAGCGGCGCGGCGAACTCTGGTCGATGCCAACCTCGACTGGTACAAGCGGTTCACGGAAGCCCTGCTGTCCGAGCGGATCAATGCGTTTCAGCGGGCGGTCAACGAGCGAGTCCATCCCGACATCTTTCTACCGTCACTTCCTGAGCGGGTGCTGGATCAATTGCTCGAAGACCCCGCATTAGATTCTGGCCTGCGCTCGGCGCTCGTGCAGTCGCGCATGCAATTCGGTGCTCCACGGCTGTCCGTGGCGGCCAACGAGCGGTCCGCCAGCCGCCAGGCGGCGCCGCGGCGACTGGTAGCGCGGGCCGAGCAGCGGGCGATGGCCGATGTCTTCGGTCCGACCGCACTCTTCCAGTTGGAGAAACCCACCGAGGTAGATCCGCTCTCGCAGGTGACAAGGCTCAGCAGTCGCCGCCGGTCGATCGATGCTGCGTGGTTGAAACATGTACAAGACCTGATTGGGACGCAGCGGTGGGCGGACTTGCCGACGAATGTGAAACTCCCCCCCAAGCCGCTGCGGGAGCAACTCGTGGATCAAGAGGGGAAGCCGCTGCGGCTCATCCTGCTGCCATGAGCCTGCGATGTACGCTCCTTGCTGTCGCCGCGAGCGGCATTGTGACTTCGCATGCGGCGGCTGCGACTCGCTTGCCCGGGCTGCAACCAACGGAACTCGGCCGGCTTGTCATCGCTCCATCCGACATCCGTCAGCTCAACGCGGCGGTAACGCTGGAAGCCGGCGAACTCATGCTGGCCCACGAGGCGATGAAGCGATACCAACTCGCAGTTGAGAATGGCAGCCGAGAACTCATCGCCGCCATGACGGCGATGGAACCAGCGGACGCGGTAGCGGCAAGCCGCCGCGAGCAGGAGCGGGTCGCGATGGTCGAACAGGTGCGGGATCGCATCGAGTCTCGCCGGAGAAACGGCGAATTCAGAGACAATCCCGGCGGGCTGAAGGAGGCCTTGCAGGAGGCCATGGACGAGGCTGAGCGAGAACTCCAACGCGCTCGCCGCGACGCGGCCGAGGTTGATGGATGGGGTGAGGCATTCCGGGAGCAGGCAGATGCCCTCGCTGCGTGGTATGAATCGAAGGTTGCTCTCGATGTGGCGCTGCGTGCTGAACTGATGACGTACGCCGGCGAGCCGCAGGAAGCCGAGTTGAATCGTTGGTGGCAAGAGGCGAAACTCGATCACGCGATGAAGCGGAGTCGACTCTCTGGCGAGCGGCACGATCCGTTTGGGGTCGCATTTGAGCGGAGCGACGCAACCGACCTCATCCGCGAGGTGTGGCAGGGGGAGCACATCGAACTCATCGACGATCGTGACGCGGCGCTGCGGCATATTCCACTGCTCGCAGCAGACGCCATCGCTCGCGGCAGCATTCGCTCCTATAGGAACGCCGTCGCCGAGGCGATGGCCGCGCGGGAGGCCGTGCGAGAGCATGCCATCGAAGGCTTCGAGGCGGTGGCGCTGCTTCTGGATGGTGCCGCGGCGTCCTCCTATCTGCGTGCCTCACAGAAGCGGGCCTTTCCCGGCATCTGGCAAGTCGACCGCGCCTTGCGGGCGCTCAACGCCGCTTCGCAGTTGCCAACACTTGATGAGGCGCAGCGGGGCATGCTCGCAGCCCTGCGGTTGGAGCACCAGCAACTGCGTGAGGAGCTGCGGCTGCGGCATTTAGACGCCATCCGCGCCGAAGAAGGCCGGCAACTGGCCGATCAGGACGTGCAGCGGGCGCTCGTATTCTTCCGCGGCGCCGAATTCACGCCCCGCGGCACGCCCATGCTCGACGCATCGGGAAGCGAGCGTCGGACGCTCTCGGACGACACGATGGCGAGACTTCGTGGAATTCTCACCGATGCGCAGTGGCAACGGATCCCTGGAACGCGGACCGAACCAGCGCGAGATCAGACTCCGCCGAGTTGACCACAGGCCGCCATCACCTGTCGCCCGCGAGTCTGGCGGCGGTTGACGGTCAGCCCGGCTGTGGCAGCCGCCTCGATGAACTGTTCGACGCAGTCTTCATCCGGCGCAGGCCACGGTGAATCGACCTTCGGGTTGTAGGGGATGACGTTGAGGCGGCAGGGGAGCGCATCGAGCCACTGGGCGAGTTCTTCGGCGCCCGCCGGGTCATCGTTGACTCCTGGAATCAGGACATACTCGATGAGTACCGGCCTTCCGCCTGCGGCGATCCATTCAGACATGGCTTCATGGAGTGCTTTCATGGAAACCGCCCGGGTGATCGGCATGAGTTCGCCGCGGATCGCATCATTGGGCGCGTTGACCGAGACCGCGAGGCGAACCTGGTGCATTCCGTCTCGCTGCATGAACTCGGTGAAGCGGCGGATGCCCTCGACGTGTCCGACGGTTGAGACGCCGATGCGGCTTGGCGGCACGGCCGCGGCGTTGTGGTCGGTCAGAATTTCGATTGCCGCGAGCACCGAGTCGAGGTTGTCCATGGGCTCGCCCATGCCCATGAACACGATGTTGGTGATTTCGGCGTGAAGGTCGTGCTCGGCGTGGTGCCACTGCGCGACGATCTCGGCCGTGGTGAGGTTCCGCACGCGGCCCATGTTTGCCGTCTGACAGAAGGTGCAGCCCATGGCGCAACCAATCTGGCTTGAGAGGCAGAGCGTCTGCCGCACCCGCCCCGATCGTCCCTCGATGGGCATGATGACCGATTCGGTTTCGCATCCGTCCGCGTGCCGGAGCAGGAATTTTCGAGTGCCGTCCTCTTCTGCGATGTCTTCAATGGTCCGCTCACCCGCTGCAACGGCCCGGTGCGACCCGTAGCGGTGGAAGTGGCGATAGATGTCGGCGGCCTCGATGGATCCGGGAGCTTCGGGGTGGGTGAGCCACCGCTCAAGCGTCGCGCCCAGCAGTCGGTCCGGATCGAGCATGGAGGGAAGATAGCACTTCTGCCGGCGGTACACTATGCGCTTCCTGAGGAAAGAAGGAGTCTGCCGATGTCCGACCGAACCATCCTTATTACCGGCGCCGCGGGTGAGATTGGCCACGGCTTGATTCACGCCCTCTCCGGGCAGCCCGGCGTTCGTCTGATCGCGATGGATCTTCGGGAAATCCCTGAGGAACTCCAGCACAAGGTTGATTCGGTCCACGTGGGCGACATCTGCGATCGAGCCTTCATCGAGCATGTGATTTCGCTGCACCGGGTCAATGAGGTGATGCATCTGGCGGCCCTGCTGAGTACCTCCGCCGAGCGGGCTCCCGAGCAGGCCCACGAAGTGAACGTGCAGGGAACCTTCAACCTCTTGCGTACCGCCGCCGAGCACGCGCAGGCCTATGACGAGCCGATTCGGTTCATCTTCCCGAGTACGATCGCCATTTACGGTGTGGAGCCGAGGGAGAAGGACGACCTTCCCCCGATCCGCGAATACCAGGCCCTGCGGCCGATCACGATGTACGGGGCGAACAAACTCTACTGCGAGGCCATGGGCCGCTACTACGGCCGGTACTACCGCTCGATTACGCGAGGCGATCGACGCCCACCCATCGATTTCCGCTGTCTTCGGCTTCCGGGCATCATTTCCGCTGACACGCTGCCCGTCGGCGGGACCAGCGACTACGTGCCTGAGATGATCCACGCTTCAGCTCGGGGTGAATCCTGCGTGTGCTTCGTCCGCGAGGAGACATGCATGCCCTGGATGATGATGCCCGAGTGTGTCGAGGCGATCCTCAAACTTGCCGAAGCTCCGGTGATCTCCCGCTGCGTGTACAACGTCGCCTCTTTCTCGGCGACGGCCGGCGAATTCGCGACCGCCGTTCGGCAGCACTTCCCTGAGGCCGATATCACCTTCGAGCCGCACGCAGCCCGGCAGTTGCTGGTTGATACATGGCCGGCCGATGTGGACTGCCTGCGAGCCCGAGAGGACTGGGGCTACGAGCCACGCTGGAATCTGGAGCAGGCGATGAGCGAGTACATCGTGCCCACCGTACGAGCCCGGTACGGAGGCGCCTCGACCCCCGAAGGAGCCGCCCCGTGACGACGACCAATGCAACAGGCGCCGCGCTCTTTGACCGGCGAACCCGCGCGGTTCTGGACGAACTTGAAGCCGGCGGTCAGTACAAGCACCTCCAGATGATCGAAGGCCCGATGGGCCCGAGCATCGACATCCGCGGCGTGGGCACGGTCGACTGTTTTTGCTCGAACAATTATCTTGGCCTTGCCAACCATCCCGAGGTTGTGGAAGCGGGCATCGAAGGGCTCAGGAAGTGGGGGGGCGGCACTGCTTCGGTCCGTTTCATCTGTGGCACCTTTGCCGCCCATGAACAACTCGAGCACACGATTGCGTCATTTCTCGGTGTCGAAGCAGCCTATACCTTCGTGTCCTGCTGGACCGCGACCGAGGCATGCTTTGCAACGCTGTGCGAGCCGGGCGACGTCATCGTCAGCGACGAACTCAATCACGCGTGCATCATCGACGCGATGCGACTGACGACTGCCATCAAGAAGGGCGTCAACAAGGCCGTCTTCAAGCACTCTGATATGGATCACTGCCGCGAGGTGCTCGTGAAGGCCCGCGAAACCGCAGGCGACAGCGGCGTGATTTGGCTGGTGACTGACGGCGTCTTCTCGATGGAGGGCGATCTGGGAAACCTGCCGGGCCTGCGGACGTTGTGCGACGAATTCGGCGCGATGCTGGTCGTCGACGATTCACACGGCACAGGCGTCATGGGCGAAACGGGTCGCGGCACGCACGAGTACTGGGGCATGGACCCCTCGCAGATCGACATCTTCACTGGCACGCTGGGCAAGGCTCTCGGTGGTGGGGCGGGCGGGTATCTCGCGGGGTCCAGCGCCGCGATGGGGATGATTGTCCAGCGGGCGAGGCCGACTCTTTTTAGCAACGCGCTTCCTTGCACGGTCGCGGCATCTGCAGCAAAGGCCATTGAGATTATTGCTCGCGAGCCAGAGCGGGTGGCCAGACTGCGATCGAATACCGAGAAGGCTCGTACGGGAATTCGTGAGGCGGGCTTCGATGTGCTCGAGTCGCCTACGGCCATCTGTCCCATCATTGTGCATGACACGGCCAAGGCCATCGCGATGAGTAAGCGGCTCTTGGAGATGGGTTCGTTCGCAATCGGCTTCGGCTACCCCGTCGTGCCCGAGGGTGAAGCAAGGATCCGCGTCCAAATCAGCGCAGCTCACGAGGACGAGCATCTCGAACGGCTCGTCAAGAACCTCGTGCAGCTCAAGGCGGAGTTCAAAGCCTGACCAACAGACGTGCCGTCCGGCTGATTGCTTCTCCTAGCACGCCCCCCAGGCACTGATGAGCACCAGAAGATCTTCCCTTCCCGATCAGATTCGGTCACGAGTTGCGAGAAGCAACCAAGTTGGTAGCTCGCTGATGATCGACCTTGTTTCTCCAGTGGCCGCCTTCTTTCAGGCTCGAACCGACGATTGCGCCGTGCGCAGCATCGAGTGTCTTCCGTATCGAGGCATCCGTGATGCCACTGCCAGCAAAGACCGGCAGGCCTGTCGCGGCCGTTGCGGTGAGGACATCTTCGGTGGGGGTTGGATCGCCTGTCGCTTGGCCGGTCACGATGATTCCATCAGCGCCCATGAATTCCGCGCCGTGCGCCCAGTCGGCAATTGAGAGATCCGCTGTGATTGAATGGCTGCTGTGCTTCTTGCGAATGTCCGCGAGGATGGCAATGTGGTCGGCATCGATGGCGCGGCGATATCGCAGCAGGGGACCAGCGTCGGCATCATTCATGATGCCTTCATCGGCAATCGCTGCAAAGCAAAAACCTTCGGCGCGAATGAACTGGGCGCCTGTTGCGTGGGCGACGGCCATCGCCGCCTGATTGGCACCAGCGAGAATCTGGACACCCAGAGGGACATCGACCGCCGCTCGAACGGCGGTGGTCACAGCGGTCATGCAGGCCACGATTTCCGGTCCGACATTCCGCAGCATGTACGGCGTGTCGTGCATGTTCTCGATCATGACGGCGTCGAAGCCGGCTTCGGCAAGGATGCGGGCCTCCTCCACCGCCTGAGAGACGATGACGTCCGGCTCGGCGTTGCTGCCGGGGGTGCCCGGTAGCGCGTGGACGTGCACCATGCCGATCAGGATGTCCCGCTCTCGCCCGAAAATATCCGAGAGATCGATGCTCATCGTTTCTTCTTTCCGCTGCCGATGTATCGATCGAGCCAATTCAGGATCTCGTGCAGTCGGTGAATCCGCAGATCACTTGGCCCGCCGCGACTGAAACCATGGCTGGTCGACTCTGGGTAGCGGACGAAGCGTGACGGCACCTTTCGCAGTTGCAGCGCCGCCCACACCTGTTCGGCTTGCTCGATATTGCAGCGAAGGTCGCCTTCGGAGTGAATGACCAGCGTTGGCGTTTTCCACTTGTGGGCAAATCGGATGGGACTCGAGTTCCACAACGCCTCGGGCTTGTTCCAGAAATTCCCGGGGAAGTACCCATCGGGCTTGTCGATGAAATCACTGTTGCCACCCATACTCACCAGGTTCGATACGCATCGGTCGGTGATGGCGCAGGCGAATTCGTTGGTATGCCCCATCGCCCAGTTGGTCATGTAGCCACCATAGGAACCACCCATGATGGCCATGCGCTTCGGGTCGATTTCGGGGCGTTGTTTCATCCAGTCGATGACCGCGCGTATGTCCACCCAATCGGCACTGCCCCAGTTTCCGCGGATTGCGTGACAGAAGTCGCGTCCATACCCCTTTGAGCCGCGAGGATTCGAGTAGACCACGACCCAGCCCTTGGCGGCTTGGCACTGGAACTCGTGAAAGAAGGAATAGCCATATTGCGCGTGAGGTCCGCCATGTATCTGTAGCACAGCAGGACGGCGGCGTGGGTTCTTGATGCCCGGTGGTTTGAGCATCCAGGTCTCAATTCGCGTGCCGTCCTCGGCAGTCGCCCAGTAGCGTGTGGGCTTGGCAAACATCCGTGTTCGCAGCAATTCTGCGTTGCATGTAGTCAGGCGTGTCAGAGTGTGGTCCTTGCCCGGTCGCGGATCCATGATGTACACGTCCGGCGGTGAAGTCGGAGAGTCGATCATCACCGTGAGTACGCTGCCGTCAGACGACTGATTTTCAGGATCGTGGATGCATCGGCCACTGGTCAGTGGCGTGGGCGCTCCGCCTCTGCGGTTGAAACGCATGATGTTGCTTTCACCATGCCAGCCGACGCGAACAAGCAGCGCCTTGCTGTCTGGCGTCCACTGGATCGAAGCTTGAAAGTTGACTTCGGCGGTATCGCCAAGCGTGGCTGCCATGAGGCAGTAGTCCGTTTTGTTGGAGATGCATCTGGCCGAACCCTTCTTGCTCGGCTGGCAGATCCACAGTTCCAGATTGTCGGTGCCATACGTGCCATCCTCCCCCTCGCGGCCTGACCAGGCGAGCCATTTGCCGTCCGGTGACCAGGTGACGGTGTCCTTGGGTCCTTTCGGCAGCCAGTCAAGGCACTTGCTCTTGCCGGTCGCGACCGTGATGAGGCGGAGTTCCGTTTTCTCCCAACGGAAGATCGCGTTGTGTCCACGGACCGTGGTTACGGCAATGGTGCGACTGTCCGGAGACCAGTCGTACGAGAAGAATCCGATGCCGTCTTTGTCCCACAGCGTTCGTATCTTGCCTGTGGCGACATCGATCACCTTCAGGACAAAGCGGCGCTGCAGGAAGTAGCCGTCCCCGTCGAGTTTGTACCAGGCGGATGTGATCACCCTGGGCGGCGTGCTGCCGCCGGCGGCCTCACGTTCCTTCTTTGCCTGCGCTGTCCACTCTGGGTCTTCCTCTCGCCACATGAAGGCGATTTGCGTGCCATCCGGCGACCACTTGAATCCGCTGATCGTTCCTTCCGGCAGTGATGTCAGCGCACGTGATTCACCTCCGTGAGCTGGGAGCAGTCGAATCTGTGGCGCTGCGCCATCTCGCCCGGAGATCAATGCGATTTGAGATCCATCAGGAGACCATCGGCCGTGACCGTCCTTGTCACCGCTGGTCATGATGCGTGGCTTACCGCCGTCGATATCGACCGCCCAGAGATTCGTTACCGCTGTATTTTTGGGGCCGGCGTGCCGACGGGAAAAAAGAACGGTGTTCCCGTCGGGCGAGACCTGGGGCTGGGATGGGGTGACAATCTGCTCGAGATCTTCGGGAGTGATGGGGGTGCGCCGTTTGGCCATGGGGATCTCCTTTGTGGCGGCTCATACTAGCCGAGGGAGTATCCTGCCCCGATGGCTGAGCCGCTTGATGCACTGGCTGCGGATCGATCGCTCCTGAGGGAGTTGATGGCGATCGATACGACCAGCGGACAGTCATGCAGCCCTGCGCTCGATATCGTCGGGAATCTGCTTGAAGGAGCAGGCTGTGAGGTATGGCGTCTCCCCGGCGCGGGCAGGGATCGGGACAATCTCATTGCGATCGCTGGCCCCGTAGATGAGCCGGGCGGCCTGAGTTTGTCCGGGCACATCGATACGGTTCCGGTTGGCGATGGCTGGAGCAGCGATCCACACATGCTGAGCGAGCGAGATGGTCGCTGGTATGGACGTGGCAGTTGTGACATGACTGGCTTCGTGGCACTGGCAACAAACCTGCTCTGTGAGGCAGGCGAGCTCGATCGACCTTTGGCGTTGATCCTGACAAGTGATGAGGAACTCGGCTCCATCGGCGCAAGCGTGCTTGCCGAGCATCGGCAGCAGCTGCCACCACTCCCGCAGGCTTGTGTGGTGGGAGAGCCGACCTCGTTGCGGGTCGTTCGACTGCACAAGGGGCACCTCAAATTCACGGTCACGGTGAAGGGGGCGGCTGGGCACACCGGGACGCCACGCAGCGGTGTCAATGCAATCGATGGCATGTGTCTCGTACTCGGTGCGATTGAGGAACAACGACTTCGATTGGAGCAGATGCGGAGTGGCGAATCGTCCGCGTTCGATCAAGTTCCGTTCCCCGTGCTCACGCCTGTTCGTGTGCGGGCAGGTGCAGCGTGGAATGTCATACCCGGCGAGGCTGTGGTTGACTGCGGTCTTCGCGTACTGCCCGACCAGGATGCAGCGATGCTGCTGGATGAAGTGCGGGGTTCCATCGATTCGGCGTTGGGACATTGGCCTTCAGAATGGTCGTTGGAGATCGACAATGACAACCCGCCGATGTGCACACCGCGGGACAGTGAGATCGATGTGGCATGTCGTTCCCTTGTCGATCAACAGCAGGACATCGGCGTGTCGTACTGCAGCGACGGGGGACATCTTGGGAGACTCGGTCTGGATTGCGTGCTTTTTGGCCCCGGCGACATCGCCGTTGCGCACCAGAGCGATGAGTACGTGCCCATTGCAGATATGGAGATGGCGCGGCAGCACATGAAGCGACTTGTCCAAGCACGTTGTGGGGGACGACATGAGTGAGTTGATTCGGCCGGGACTTGCATGGATCGATGGCGACTTTCAGTCAGGCATCGAGATTGAAGTGGAGGGGGAACACATCATCGATGTCCGCAGAACGGATCACCCTCCGATCGAACCGGAAGTGGCGATGCTTCCGGGATTCGTCAATGCTCACAGCCACGCTTTTCAGCGTGGGCTTCGCGGCCGCGGCGAGGTCTTCACCAACCCGGCGGATGACTTCTGGTCATGGCGAGAAGCCATGTATGAACTGGTCGAGACACTTACGCCGGAGACGGCGCACGAGCACAGCCTGCGGGCCTTTCAGGAAATGCGAGCCGCAGGCATCACGAGCGTAGGGGAGTTCCACTACATCCATCACAGCGATGCGAGCGTTGACTTTGCGCTCGACGAGGCCGTGCTTGCAGCAGCCCATGAGGCCGACATCCGCATCGTGCTGCTGCACGCGTGCTATCTCACCGGTGGTTTCGACAAACCGCTTGCAGGAGCGCAGTCACGTTTCGATGGAGTGGATCTTGCGACATGGTGGAAGGCATTTGATCGCGTGCAATCAGCCTGCAAGGGCAACAAGCAATCGATGGGTGTCGTCATCCACTCGCTACGCGCCGTGCCAATCGACATCGCCGCCGAATTACGAGTAGAGGCAATGCAACGAGGTTTGGTCGTGCACCTGCACCTCGAGGAGCAACCCGCTGAAATCGAAGACTGCCAAGCCGCCCACGGCTGTACGCCGATGCGCCTGGTGCTCGATCGACTTCGCCCCGGCCCCGACATGACGGCCGTTCACTGCACCCATACCGACCCACGGGAGATGGCCGAGTACGCTGCCACAGGGGCGCATGTCTGTCTGTGTCCGCTGACCGAAGCAAATCTCGGCGACGGCATTGCCGATGTTACGGGCATGCGTGCAAGCGGCGCATCCATCTGTCTCGGCACCGATTCGAATGCTCGCATCTCCATGATCGAAGAAATGCGTTGGTGTGAATACGGGCAGCGTCTCCGCGATGGTCGCCGCGGCGCGTGCGTGGACCGAGATGGGCGCATCGATCGTCCACTTCTGGACATGGCGACTATCGCCGGCGCCGCGTCGCTCGGTCTCAACGCCGGTCTCATCGCCCCTGGCTGCCTTGCCGATTTTTCCTATGTCGATCTGGCCACCAACGAACTTCAGGGGATCACTTCCGAACATCTGGCCACCGCCATCATGACTGGCGGGATATCTGCGAGGCAGCACACATGAAACCAATTGCAGCACTTGTTGCATCGGGATTGATTGCAGCCATCTTGGGTTGCCAAAGCCCCGCCGCTCGTGTCCCCATCAGCGAGCAGCACGAGGCAGTCATTGACGGCGGCTTGGTTGTCTTTCATCCGCCCGGCGAGAGCTGGCAACTCATTGCGGAGAGTACTCTGGAACTCCTGCAAGCAGGCCGCGCGACGGCTGTCGAGGACTTTGGCATGGAGCCGCCAGACATGGGGGTGCTGCTCATGGAGGGCGGCGGAGGCACGTGGTTGTTCGGTACATCGTGGCCCCATCCGGAAACCGAAAAGATGATTGTGATCTTTCCCATGCCGGTTGCGAGTGCTGCGGTGCTGGCCGAAGATATTCGGGCAGGCGGCACGATTCTTGGCGGCGAAACCGAGTCGCTCGCCGGCGCCCGTCACGTGGGACTGTTCTTGGAAGTTCACGAGATGTGGCATCTCCTGCAGCAGCGTCAGGCAGCCATCCAATTCGCCGGTATCTGGCTCGACGAAGGGCTGGCCGAATATCTGGCCTACCGAACCGCGTTGCGGGAAGCGCCAGACGCCGTTGCGGGATTCATCGAGGAGCGGCTCCGCAAACTCGATGATCTTCCGGATGACGGTGTGCTCGATTTGCTTGCGTGGTCGGTTGGAGACGGCGAAATGATGCGGCAGATGATGCTGAATGACGGTGAGGTGGTGACACTTGGGTGGAAGGATGCCAGACGGCTGCGCGAGGTGCGGCGAGCCATCGAACAGGGGCAGGGGGTTCTCGATCGGCTCGCGCCGAAGCAGCGTGCAAAACTTGCCAGTGACATCCGACTCTGGCAGGAAATCGTCGACATCGGCGAAACAAAGACCGGTCTTCCGCTCATTGCCCGAGATCACAATACGCGTTGGGGTATATACGGAATCCTGCTTGCGCTCTTTCTGGAACTTGATGACGCGGGATTCGATCCTGCTGCGCTGACCAAAGCCCTTTGTAGCCCGGAATATTCGCGCAAGGACCACTGGCAGCGATTCCGGGGAGGCGTAATACAGGACGACAGTAGAACCTTATTGACCGCCACGAATGGCGAGATCATGTTTCTGCTCCCCGATATCGGTGGTCTCCCCGCCGCCGAACTCATCCGCGCCTATCCCGTCGCTCGCGCCAAGCAGGTGCTGAGAAGCCACGGTCAGGGCCCCCCTCCGGGGCAATAGTGACTATCGACTCCCCCCAGAGCAGTACCAGCCCCCTTTTTACTTGACGGCCGCCGTCTCATCCGTCACGATCCATCTCAGAGGTGGGGGCGAGCACAGGAGGGTTCCAGCATGAACCGAGTTATTGAATACGGCGTGATGCTCGGGGCGTCACTCTTGATCGGCACGCATACAGCGCACGCCGCGTGCGAGTTGACCTTCGGCGATTACGACCTTGCTCCCGATGGGACCGGCTGGGTGAATGTGAACTGGCAGTGCGAGCAACCTGTCGCTGGCTTTCAGTTCGATGTGTCGGGCATGAGCATCAGTGATATCCATAGCGGCATCTGTGATGATCTCGGATGGTCACTCAACCACGATGCCGATACGGTCCTCTGTTTCGCAATTACCGAGCCCGACATTCCACCACAGGATACGCCTACGCACTTGCTGACTCTTGAGATCGCTGCAGAAAGCGATGTGCTCGCGTTCGCCGAGTCCGTCATCTTCGCGCATCCCGACGGCACGGAGATCGATGTGGATTGGACCGATACGATTATCCTTGACGACTGCCCGGCCGATGTCTATCCGCCCGATGGCGGTGATGGTGTCGTTGGTGTCGACGAAGTGCTCGCCCTTCTCGGCGACTGGGGAGCCTCTGGAAGTCCCTACGACATCGATGGTGACGGCACGGTCGGGGTGAATGATCTGCTCGCCGTGCTGGAAGCGTGGGGCGCATGCGACTGAGGCGGAAGAGTATGTTCGGCCTGTTCATCGGGATTACGTCACTTGCCGCTGCGAGTCCGTGTCCGGTAGAGATGCCGATTCCGGGCGAACTCGATGTCGGCGCGATGCTCGGCACGGCCGTGGCGATCGATGGTGATGTCGCCGCCGTGGGCGCTATGTTCGATACCGGTGTTGCGTGGGCAACCGGCGCGGTGTACGTGTACCGGCGAACGGGCGACACATGGCAGCAGGAGGCTCGCTTGATTGTCGACGACGCGGACTGGGGCGACATGCTCGGCGTGAGCGTGGATATTCTGGGTGACACGGTCATTGCAGGGGCGTGGTTCAACGATGCCATGGGCGGAAACTCCGGCGCTGCGTACATCTTCGAGCGTGATGGCGGGGGCAACTGGTCCTTCAAGCAGAAACTGATCGACCCGGCGGGTGGTGCGGATGATTTGTTCGGTCGCACGGTGGCGATCGAATCCGATTTCTGCGCGATCGGCACTTCACTCGATGACGATCAGGGCATGTCCTCTGGATCAATCACCGTGTTCGACCGCTTGAACGATGGAACCTTTGCGTGGTCCACGAAATTGCTGCACCCTGGCGGCGGCGAGGGGGATCAACTCGGTCTGGCACTGGCGACGGACGGTGACCGAATTCTTGGTGGCGCACCATGGTCCGATGACGGCCGCGGTGAAGTTCATCTGTGGGAGCGGCTGGGCGGCGTGTGGACCCCTGTCTGGGAAATGAGCAATTCCGGCGGCAATGCCGATGACTACTTCGGCTTTGCGCTGGCCATCGAGAACGATCGCATGGCCGTTGGCTGCTATAGCGACGATACCGCCGCCATCGACGCCGGAAGCATCTGGATACTGGAAGGTACTCCCAGTGAGTGGGACATCACGCAGCATTTCGCGCCGGCGGCGCAGACGGGCGAGCAGTTCGGCGTCTCGCTTGGCCTCTCGGGCGATCAGATGCTGGTTGGTTCGCGATTCGGATTGGTTGATGGGATATCCGCTGGCAAGGTTGATGTCTTCAGCAGAAGTGGGGGGGGGTGGGCCGCGACGGATGTCATGCTGCCAACAACACCTGCCTCGGATGCCGAGTACGGATGGTCGGTTGCCATTGACAACGACCACGCCCTAGTCGGCGCTCCGTACCAACCCGACCGTGGCGATGTGCTGGCCTTCGCAGGACTCACAGGCCCCTGCGGCTGCGCCACCGATCTCAACGGCGACGGCACCACCGGTGTTGACGATCTTCTGACGTTGCTTGAAGCGTGGGGGGCCACCGACGAAGGTGACATCGACGGCGACGGCAACACCGGCATCGACGATCTTCTCGCCCTTATCGCTGCCTGGGGAGTGTGCTGAAGAGGGCGAAGGCGCCAACGCAGCTTTTTTCCGTCCGCCTACCCACCCCCATAGAGCCCCGTGCGAAGCACGAGCGTGCTGATCGCGATGTAAAAATGCACTCGCCGCATGGAATCACTATAGAACCTCGCCCCATGCATCCAAAAGGGTAATTGAGAAAGCCGCTATCCATGGGGTGGGATGGATCCTGTTCGGCTGCCGGCGAATCTGAACCCCTGCGCCGGGCTCCGGCGGTGTCCGAACAGTGCCGATCGTCTTTCTTCTGGGCTCTACAATGCCGCCCTTGCCGAGAACCAGCATGCCACGGAGACCAGAATGACAGAACGCGTATGCGTCGAGGCTCGTGTCCACCCCGAATACGCTGTCGATTTCTGATATTGCAGACCATGGCGACACTTCTTTCTGTTCGTGAACTCGGCAAGTCATTCCCATCGAGCGTCCTGTTCGAAGGGGTTTCACTTTCGATTGAGGAGAAAGACCGTGTCGGGCTCATCGGCCCGAACGGTGCGGGGAAGTCGACGCTACTGAAGATCCTCGCCGATCTCGAATTCGCCGATGAGGGCGACATCACCAAACGTCGCGGGTTGAAGTTGGTGTATGTCGAGCAGGATGATCGCTTCGACGATGGCGCGACGCCGCTGTCTGCAATTTGCGCCGAACTCAAGGCTACGCAGGACGATCGGGTCGATGTTGAAACTCGCGCCGCGATCTCGCTCTCCAAACTCGGCTTTGAGGACTTCGACCGTCCAGTCGACACGCTCTCCGGCGGTTGGCGAAAGCGTCTTGCCATCGCGCGGGCGCTGTGCCACGAGCCCGACGTACTGTTGCTGGACGAACCGACGAATCACCTCGACCTCGAAGGCGTGCTGTGGCTCGAAGGCTTTGCCGCTCGCTCCACCATGGCCATGGTCTTCGTGACCCATGATCGCCAGTTTCTTGAGAACACCGCAGCCCGCATCATTGAGATCTCTCCGGCCTATCCAGGCGGCATGTTCGAGGCTGCGGGAAACTACTCGCAGTTCATTGTGAGAAAAGAGGCCTTCCTTGATGCGCAGGAAGCGACCGAATCGGCGCTTGCCAACAAGGTGCGTCGTGATACCGCGTGGCTTCAGCAGGGAATTCAAGGTCGGCAGACACGCAACAAGACGCAGGTTGAAGCCGCCGCAGAGCGGCGGGCGAATCTGAAGGCCACGAAAGGCCGCAACGAGGCTCCGAGGCAGACGACGACCATCGATTTCCAGGCGACCGAGCGGAAGACAAAGAAACTTCTCGCCCTGCACAGCGTCGCCAAGTCGATGGGTGGTAAGCAACTTTTTCACTCGCTTGACCTGATGCTGAGCCCTGGAAGGCGGATCGGCCTGCTCGGGGCCAACGGCGTGGGAAAGACGACGTTGCTGCGACTCATGTCCGGCGATCTTCAGCCGGACTCGGGAACGATCAAGCGGGCGGCCGATTTGCGGGTCGTCACCTTCAGCCAGCACCGCGACACACTCGTCGGTACACAGACCTTGCAGGAAGCTCTGTGTCCGGTCGGTGATACGGTGGACTACCGCGGCAAGCAGGTGCACGTGACCGGCTGGGCAAGGCGGTTTTTGTTTGAACCCGATCAACTCGCCACGAAGGTTTCCAATCTTTCCGGAGGCGAACAGTCACGCGTGCTTATCGCCAATCTCATGCTGGAGCCGGCCGATGTGCTGCTGCTCGATGAGCCGACCAATGATCTGGACATTCCGTCGCTCGAAGTGCTTGAGGAGGCACTTCTGGAATTCCCCGGGGCCATTGTGTTGGTGACGCACGACCGTTTCATGCTCGAGCGGATTGCGACCGAGTACGTCGGTCTCGACGACCATGGTGGCATCAAGGAGTTCCAGACGCTTGAACAGTGGGTGGTCTATCGGGGAACTGTTGCTGCGGAAGCGGCGCGTAAGGCGAGTCCTGCTGCGGTGAAGACAGCACCCGTCAAGATCCGTAAAAAGAAGCGTTCCCACAAAGAGGAGCAGGAATATCGGGGCATGGAAACGGCCATTCTCGATGCAGAGGAGGAGGTCGCACGATTGGAAGCCGAGTCTGCCGACCCTTTGATGAGCACCGATCACATCCGCGCGGCCGAAACATTCAAGGCACTTTCGGTGGCGCAGGAAAGGGTCAAGACGCTCTACGCGAGGTGGGCGGAACTGGAGAAGTAGCCGCCCGCTACACCCCGGCTCCGGGGGCATATTCACTCGCGTCGATCAGAGCCTCATCGCCACCTCGGCTCAGAGCGTGGACGCCCATCCACCGCAGTCCAGCCAACCGACAAGCACCGAAGGGAGGATGTTGGCTTCGGCGAGCATGTCGGCCTTCGCCCAAATGAATTCCAGATGAGCCTCTGCTTCGGATGCAGGCTGCGGGGGCGTATCGGCGGTCAGGCCGTGGTTCTCCACCTCGAAGACCAGCGAGATCTCGAACTCGCCGTCCCACCCATTCTCGATGGCGCCGAGGAAATTCCCGATAGTGCCCTCGATGCCGATCTCCTCGTGGAGTTCGCGGAGCAGCGCCACTGTGGCCGACTCGCCGAATTCGACATGCCCGCCGGGCAGAAAAGTGTAGTCGCCCGTCCGTTGCTTACAGAGCAGGACGTGCTTGCCATCACGGATCACGCCCCGGACGATGTAATGGAACGATCTTTGGCTCAGGTGTGTGTTTGAGACGTCTGTCATCGCCGGGATGGTACGGACACATCAACGCTGCTGCGCAGGGCGTGGTCGAGACCGAGTCCATGTCGTGAATCAATCGGCTCGGCCCAAGGACAGGCTCCCCATTGACCATAGGCCAATGGGGAGCCCTCTCTTCCTGCGTCCAGTCAGTGGCCATCGCGAGCGGCCATGATGTTGCCGACGATTCGGTGGAAGACACAACACGCAGCGGAACCTTGGCGGCGGCGAGATCGGGTTGGACGCTGGAGGTCATTTTGACACCAAGGCCGTGATCCGCTGATGCGTCTTCGCCCGAGCATGCCCCAAATCGAGGGGCAGGCAAGTAGGAAGTGTCCAATTATGCGGGTGATGCCGATTGCCAGCCCTGAGGAAGGGATTGGAGGGCATGATGCCGCGGAATTGAAGGTGTGAAGGTCGTTCCATCACACGGGGCCCGGTGGGGTGACTAGTGGGGGTGTACTAGGAGCCGATCAACAAGGGAGGTCGGGGTGTTTGTGCCTCGCCGCGAATCGGCTTCCTCTCATCCAGTACAGGAGCGTTCTGAAATGTTCAGCAAACTCATCTTGGCCGGTGTTCTTGTCAGCATCCTGCCCGCAGCCTCCGCAATCGCAGAGGCCGTCGAGTCACCCGAAATCCCAGATGGAAGCGAGTATTACGACGGTTCCTCGGGAAGTGACGACACCATGGCGTTTACCTACGTGTCTTCCGTCGGTGTCGATTCATTCCTGTGGTACCGCAACGATTCGATTGGTGGCGACACGTTCGACATCGACAGTATGAGCACGAATGTCTCGGCACCGTTTCAGATTGCGGTGCAGGTTGAAGGTTCATGGGACTTCACCGTTCACAGCGCAACGGCGATCTACGTATACACGGCAGGATCCGGCACCGCTGCTGTCAGCGCCGGAACCCTGACTCTTGGAGACGGATATCACGTCCTCTACAACGATACATCTGCGGGTGGATCT
>DOVP01000113.1 GCA_003520025.1 Phycisphaerales bacterium | reverse complement strand
ACAAACTCATCTACCTGACCCAAACCACGCTGAGCATGGATGATGCATCGGTCATTATCCGCGCACTCAAAGACGCCTACCCGAATATTCATGAACCGCCGAGCGACGACATCTGCTACGCCACGACCAACCGGCAACTGGCAGTCCGTCAACTTGCCCCGCAGTGCGATCTCGTCATCGTCGTGGGATCCCGAAACAGTTCCAACTCGCAGCGGCTCCGCGAACTGGCCGAGGCCTCGGGCACGCGAGCCGTACTGGTCGATGACCGAAGCGAGTTGACGCTCCCCATGTTGGATGGAGCCAAACGGGTGCTTGTCACCGCTGGCGCGAGCGCTCCGGAAGATCTGGTGCAGAAACTCATTCTGTACTTGTTTAAAATCGCCGACGGAGAGGTCGAAGTCGAACAGCACGATATTTTCCACGAAGACATCGAATTCGGGCTTCCCGGAACGCTCAAGACATTCATGCGCAATCGGAGCATTGATCCCAGCGGCCGCCGCATCACAATGGACAACATTGCGGCGACGGCAAAGTTCCTCACATCACAGAACATCTCACACCGCGTGGTGGATCTGACCGTGGGCACCAGCTCTTGATCGAATCATCCGGTTTCTTTGAACACGAACCCGACAGCCTCCGCCGCTGGTGCATCGATCGGGGAATGCCGGCATTCGCCGCAACGCAACTGCTCGACTGGGTGTACGCCAAGCAGGTCGTTGACCCATCAAAAATGACCAACCTCTCGGCCGACCATCGCGCTCTGGTCGTCGAGATGCTCCCGATCGAGCAGGGCCGCGAACTGTCGAATCAACTTTCTTCCGACGGCACTCGCAAACTGCTCATCGGTTGGCCCTCGATCGGCGAGACGGCATCTACCGAGACTGTCTTGATCCCGGCCGATTCCAGATCCACGGCCTGCGTATCCAGTCAGGTCGGGTGTCCGGTGGGATGCGCCTTCTGCGCTTCCGGGATGAATGGACTGGAGCGGAATCTCTCGGCTGGACAGATTGTCGAGCAGGTCCATCGACTCGGCCGCCTCGGAACAGGTCGCGTGAGCAACGTCGTCTTCATGGGCATGGGCGAGCCGCTTGCCAACTACGCCGCCGTCACTCAGGCCATCCGGACGATGAATGCGCCGTGGGGGCTTGGCATCGGTGCTCGGCGGATCACGGTCTCAACGATCGGCCTGCCAGAGGCCATTCGCCGCTTGAGCACCTTTGCGATTCCGGTCACCCTCGCCGTCAGCCTGCATGCGCCCGAAGATGTACTCCGGCGAGAGTTGATCCCCTGGGCGTCCCAGACAAGCATCTCCGAGATTCTTGACGCGTGCCGAGACTACTTCGATGCGACCGGTCGGGAGATCACTTTCGAATATCTACTGCTCCGCAGCATCAACGACCGCCCCCACCATGCCCGCATGCTCGCCGACTTGGCAAGCACACTTCGCTGCAACATCAACCTCATTCGCTACAACGAGGTGCCTGATCTGCCCTTCGAGCGGCCCGCCGACGCCGACGTGCATGCCTTCCAGAAAATCCTGCGTGAGCGGCACATCAACGCCCACATCCGCGCCAGTCGAGGCCGCGACATCGCAGCGGCATGCGGCCAACTGCGGCAGGCGGCTGAGCAACCCCCTACTCAATATCCCGTGCCCGGCGAATCTCACGGCGAAGCGCCGCCGGACTGATCCGGCGGAGTCGACCGTCGAGAGCATAGGCGTGCAGATGCTCAAGCACAGATCTCCACTGCTGATACTCTTCTGGAGGCGCGTTGGTCGCCTGCATGATGACTTCAGCGACCAGCTTTTGCACATGCCGCTGCCCTCGACGACCGCGCAAGCGATGGGGAAGCACAAACCGCATGGCGGCCAGCATGTGCGCCATCCAGTCGCTTGTTCGCAAATCCAGTCGCAACCTCCAACGAACAAAGGTGCATTCAAGCCGAGTCAGATATCGCACTGAGATGTGGTCCCCCCGACCCCGCCGCACATTCAATCGCTGCCGTGTTTGACGGCGGTGCTCGGCACCGATTGCCATGGATGCGATGTACACCGCATCACGAATAAGCAAGGTCTCGGCCATCGGAAGCACCGCTGCGCGAACGAGCGCCCGCCCAGTGTCACCTCGATCGGCCTTGTACAGAGCGAGGATACGATCTGCAAATCGCTCTGCCATTTCAAACCCTCCCCACGTGACACATCGGCGCAGTGCCACCACGAAGTCGCGATGCGCTTCCCGGCCGAGTGTCGTCTCAAGCAGCCCCGGCACGTCTTCGAGTGCCCGCTCGGCGAGCCGCCGGAATCGACTCGCACGATCGCCTCCGCCCAGCCGTCGCTTCGCGAGCATCAGTCGATACCGACGTACCGATCGGCGACCGGGTTCGGTCACACGCTCCTGCGGCCGAAGCCAATGATCTGGATCCTGCCACGCTTCACGGCCGTATTCAAACGCTTCCTTGAGACGTGCCTCGCCATCCTCCTGCACCTGCTGCATGGCTCGGTGCATGGCGTCCAGTGAGAGTGGAATGGCGCCAGACTGCCACGCCAGGCCGAGCAACACGACATCGGCGAGCCGCTCGTTGTGGAATCGATACCGACACAGACCGGTAAGATCGGCAGCCAGCACACCATCGGGGCGACCGATCTTGGGAAGATGCATTTCGATCGCCTCGGCCTGTTCGGCGGCGTCATCGGTTCGGTCAAGTTCATCATCAAACAACCCAATGTTGACCAGCACCGAGGTTCGCTCCGGTGAAGCAACCCGAAGAGCGCCGTCCGGATCCACCGCCCGCAGCGCAGCACCACGATCGTAGCCAAGAAGCAAATCGGCCTCCCCCCATGGCACGACAGGCGGCACGCTCGCCCGCTCCTGTTCATTGCTTGGCCTGGAGAACACGATCTGCGCCCCTGCGCGACGACCAGGGCCGATGGGCGTGGGATCCACAGCCAACTCGACGTGATACCCGACGGCGACTGCGGCCCGCTCCAGCACCTCCCCGACAACGCCCATTCCTCCACCTCGGAGGCCTGCCAAGTGGGCGTACCACACCGGCTGATCGGCATGCAGGTATTCGGGCGTCCGAGGAGGTTCGCTCGAGCCGATCCCTCGACTCGGGGGCTGCGTGCGGTGAACCTCCACCTGCTCGACCAGTGGATGAATTCGCCCACCCAACCGAGGCGGCCACCGCAGCGAGACAGTATCAATCCCGGTTGTGGTCTTGGCTGCAGCGACTTCTTCAACTGCTCGCAACTCCCGCCGTTTCATGCCTGCCGGTTGCCTGATGACGCACGCTCGATCCGCCGGCCACGTGATTCGCTGCACCTGCTGATAGCCGACGCGGTCGATGTCACGAATCCCCCGCTCGATTGTTGAGGCATCGAAACGTGGCGGTGGGCCATCCTCGACAATCAATACGGTCAGCCCACGAAACAGACTGGCCTCCCGGGTTACCCGGCGAAATTCTCCGACGGTCCGACGAATCACACGAAGCCGCTCCGCGTTTGCCGAGGGAATCGCACCGACCGCCATTCCTTCGAGATCCCCACCGCTCGGCGGCGGCCCCGCCGCGATGACGATGAGCCATGAACCACCATCCCTGCCCGCCTGCCGGACCGCAGCGGCGCCGACCCGCCTGAACCGGGACTCCGTCCATATCTCCGCCATCACGACTCGCCCTTCAGATGGACCGAACCAGCGACCCTCCATCCACCATCGAATAGGCTCGATCGCAGTTTCTACTTCCTCGGTCGCGTCCTCGTCTTCGACATCCATCTCGGCAATGGCTGACTCAAGATGCTGCCGCAGTTCGTCCGCATGCCCGCGCTCACCCAGCACTGGTATGTCCAGATGCATGGGAATCGGCGGCGGTGGCGGCGCAAGCCGAACAGCAAGTGGTGTTCCAGATACCAACCCCTCAATCAAAGGCGATATGACCCGGGCAAGTGGCGAAGGATGCACGAGCCTGCTTGGGGTCTCGCCATCGGGCAGCATTCGCCCCCACACGAGGGCGGGCTCGCGACCGTCCTGTGACAAGCGTTGAGCCAAATGAACCAGTCGCGTTTCCACAACCTGCCCCGGAGGTTCAAGCACGACAACCGAACGGCATCGCAGCATCAGCCGTTCCAACGCGGCCTCATCAATCGGGTGCGTGAGCGGAAGGTGCAGGGTTGGAAGACGCCCCTCTACCCCCAAGATCACCTCGAGTCGCTGGAGGGCGCGATCGGCCTGCCCACATACGACGAATCCGACATCGGACCGCTCGCCGGGACTGGGCATCGAGCGGACGCGATTGAGTTCCAACCGCCGAGCCATGCGGAGCGGGCCTCCGACTTCTTCCCAGCGGGGACCACGCCGCCGGGGCGGACCAGCGGGCGGCTGATCGCCAATTCTGTTCGGGCGGAGTTCCAGGCTCGCCGCGGCGCGGAAGATCTCCCGTTCGGCGACGATGACGCATGGTCGTCGTGCACCGCGGCTCAGACGCAGCGCATATTCGATGGAGTCGCGGACATGGCCCACACCACTCGCCTCAATCATGGGCAGCCCAGCAGAGGCGATCCGTGGCCTGATCTCAAGGCTCCCTCCGGGATCCTCAAGCAGGACCGCGACAGCCTCCGCATCATCGAATGTTCCCGCCGCAAGCCGCTCAAGCGTTCGAATACCCGAGACGGCGGTCGCTCCGGTCGCAATCACAACGATTCGACGACCATCGCAAGCCTCCCATCTGGCCAGTTCCAATGCGCGGCCCGCATCATCGACAATGCGATCGACCAGCCGATGCCGCCGAAGCATTTCCCTGATTTCATCACGGCGGAGTACTTTCAGCAGTGGGCGAGTGGCCGTGCTCTCGGTCACGATGAATCGTGTGACCATCGCATCGCTCTCGAGCACGGCCTTGAAGGTCGCTTCGGCCGCAGTCAGCACACCGATCCCCTCGTGACGCTGAAGCGGATGGCTGGATCGGTCCCTTTGCTCGCTCACGGTCGCACGCCACCGAGAAGGAGGCGTCCCTGAAGCAGATCGTCGATGAGGATGGCCACTCCGTGCTGATGATGCGCATCTGTGACGGCATCGGCAACGGCAAGTACCCGGTGGTCAGCATTCTCAACTGCCACGCCAAGTCCACATTGCTCAATGAGCAGCACATCATTGAGTCCGTCGCCCACAGCGGCGGCGCGGTGGGTATCGAACCCAGCCTCGCGGCAGTGCGACTGAAGCATGGTCCACTTGTCTGCCTGTGGGTGAAAAACCTCAAGCAGATGGACGAGCTCTCCGGCATGGGCCGAACTGGTCACAGCTTCCCAGTGCCTCGCTAGAATCCGCTCGCCCAAGGCTCGCTCCAGTCGATCAACCATCGGGGCGAATTCGCCAGGCGTCCCGACAGCACCAATCCGCACCGTGTCGTCCGGGTACGGGTCATCCTCAATTCGATCCACCCGTTGGAACGTGGCCCCCGTCGCCTCGAACCACCACTTGGAGACCGGGTGCAAGTCCCGCGTGCCCACCAGCACATAGTCGACACCCACGCGACAGCGGTCCTTGAGCAGCATCGTGACCGCGTCTCCTCCATCGACCAATTGCACAACCAACTCGACCAACTCCGGAGTGATTGTCAGACGATCCATCGTCCGACGCTTGGCGGTATCCGTCAGCAACGATCCACTCGCGGCAATCAATGGTCCGCCGTATTCGATCGCCTCAAGCACATGCTGGCACTCACTCAGTGTCCGCCCAGTGGCGATGATGCACGTGAGACCCGCGGCTTCGGCCCTACTGATCGCCTCCGCGTTCTCACGCGATACCAGACCATCAGCACCGAGCAGCGTGCCATCGAGATCCACTACAAGCAGGTCGGGTCGCCCCATGAGGGAACCGTAGCAGGCCCTGCCGCTTCGCCGCGGGTGGCGGAGACGAAGAAGCTGACCGGGGCTCACCGCATACAATCCCACGCAACACTCGCCCCATGCACCACGACCCTACTCTTGCCAAGAATCTGCTTCCCACGCTGCAAAAGGCGTGCGATGGTCGCTTGGGGGAGGTGTCGTGGTTTCGCGCGGATTGGCAGCGAGGAGGAGCCAGCACCGGGCGGGCGATTTGGACATCCAGCGGAACCTCACCACGTGAGGTGATCGTGAAGTTTCCAGTAGTGCCGCGAGAACTCTACTGGACACGGCGGCTGCAGAATGCAAAGGGAACACCGCCCGCGGTCGTGCCACAGTTGCTGGCTTCCGGGACGAGTCTTGGAAATTATGATCTTGCTTGGATCGTCATCGAGCGGCTTCCCTATGGCCCACTTGGACTTCGCTGGCATAAGAATCACATCGAGCGGATTGCAAAGGCCGCCGCGACGTTTCAGGCCGAAACCGCAGACTTGCCGGTCGCGGAGGAAGGGCAACGAGTCGAGGACTGGGCGACATTGCTCGACCAGTCGAGGGCCTCCCTACGAGACAACTCCATCGCATCAGGACCGGCCTGGACCGAGGCAGTGAAGCGGGTACAGCGAACCCATGACGATCTGGTAGAACGCTGGAGAGCCCGCGATACGACGCACTGGATCCACGGTGATCTGCATCTTGCCAATGCGCTCAGCCGTGACTCTGCCCAGTCGGGCGATGTGATCCTCATCGATCTGGCTGAGGTCCGTCCTGGCCACTGGACCGAGGATGCCGTCTATCTTGAACGCCAACTCTGGGGACGTCCGGATCGACTCGACGCCACCCGCCCCGTTCGGGAGATGGCCAGAGCCAGACGGAGAATGAGCCTGCCCGTCCGGAAGGATGCCCACGAACTGGCCGATGTCCGGCGAATCCTCATGGCAGCGACGGCCCCGGCATTTCTCTCGACGGAAGGGCATCCCCGCCACCTTGCCGGTGCCCTGAGCCAACTTCAAACCGCTCTAGAGCGGCTGTAGGCTGATATCGCTCGCCCCAGCGCTCGCAGGCTTGGTACGATGCGTGGTCACTTGAATTTCCTCAACATGGACCCCAATGCCCATGGCCCGCAACGAAGAGCGTAAACGCCTCGCCGAGGTGCATACAACCGACCTGAACGAAGGCAAACTCAACGAGGACTTCGTCACGTGGCTCAAAACGAAGGGGCCGACGTGGCTTCTGATCATCGTGGCCTTCATCGTGGCGTATCTGGTCATGATCCGCTGGCAGCAGCAGGAAGCGCGGGCCCGCGACGAGGCGTGGATGGAGTTGATGACCACGACCCAACCTGCCTCACTCGAGGATGTCGCCCGTCGACACGCTGGCGTCGATGCCGTTGCCGATCTGGCCCGACTCAATGCCGCAGACTCGCTGCTCCTTGATGTCCAGCGTGGTCGAACGATCAGCGACGATGGGCAGGAGACGACAGCCCTCGACGATGAAACCCGCGCCGCCCACCTGAGTCAGGCCCAACGTCTCTACAGCGAAGTGATCGCCGATGATGATGGGCTGAAAGCTCGGACGCTCGCTACCGTCTCCGCGCTCAATGGACTGGCCGCAGTACTTGAATCTCAAGGCGATATCGCGGGCGCAATCGATGCCTACAAGCGAGCGGAGCAGCGGGCTGCAGATTGGATTCCCGCACTCGCTCAGCAGGCCGCGGCCCGGGCCGCAACTGCAACTGCGCTGACCGAGGATGTGGCATTTGCAACAGCACCTCCTCCTCCGCCCCTCCCCGCTGGGCTGCCTGCTGGGCCGCTGCCGCCACTGCCCACTCCGGACCAGCCCACGCTCCAATCGTCGCCACCGGCGGCCACCGCGCCGACCAAAGCACCCCCGCCGCCAAGCGAGCATCCGACGAGCGAACCTGACACTCCGTGAGTGACTCAACGCAGCCGATCAATGATGGCGGCGCGGTCGACCCTACTCGGCTCGGAATGGACGATGGACCAGACCACGTATCGTTCACACTTTCTCGTGATCTGAATAAACGGCTCGATCGCTACCTCGGCGATCGGATTCCGTGGTTGAGCCGTACCTCACTCCAGCGGCTCATCATCGAGCAGGTCGTCACCGTCAATGGTCGTCATCCAAAGGCCTCCACCCGACTTCACAAGGGTGATGTCGTGAATGTCGTTCTTCCGCCGCCACCAAGCAACGAACTGCCGGCCGAGGAGATCCCGATTCGCATCCTTCATGAGGATAGGGACATCATTGTCATCGACAAACACGACGACATCATCGTGCACCCAGCACGGGGGAACCAGTCCGGGACCATCATCAACGGACTTGCCTGGCATTTGCAACATTCTGGCGGCGGCACGCTCTCTGAGGTCGGCTCTGAGCATGCCCGCCCCGGCGTCGTGCATCGACTGGACCGGCACACCACGGGCGTCATGGTATGCGCCAAAAACGAAACATCGCATTGGAGACTGGGGAAGCAGTTCGAGCAGCGTCGCACCCGCAAGCGATACGTCGCGTTGGTTCACGGCAACGTCGAGCCGCTTGCCGATGTCATCGATCTGCCCTTGGGGAAGCATCCAACCATCAGGCACTGCAACGCCGTGCGGTGGGACGAAACAGGCAAAGAAGCAGTGACGCTCTACCGCGTTCTGGAACAGTACGGCGACTTCACACTGCTGGAGATTGAACTGCGGACCGGACGCACACATCAGATTCGAGTGCACCTCTCACACTTGGGCTGGCCGATCGCTGGGGATGACATGTATGGTGGCCGTCACATCGAGGTTCGTGACTTGCTGCCTTCCGGCCAAAGCTCGGGCGATCGCCGCCGTGTGGTGCTCGCACGTCAGGCCCTGCACGCAGCGATGCTCGGCTTCACCCACCCCTCAGCTGAAACCGATGTCGAATACCGCGCCCCCCTGCCCGAGGACATCAGCAATCTCATCCACATCCTCCGCGACCGCGGCCCTGTGGACCGCCCCACCGTTGCGGGAACCGTTCTTGCAGTTGATGACTTGATGGAATAGTAAAAACGACCAAGTACCACCCGAGTGGCCCCACGTCGAGGTTGATGTTCGCCGCTGAGGCTTCATCGCGGTGTCTGCGTCCTACCGTACCTTTGTCAGCACCATCGCGAGTACCACCAGTACGACGCCAACGATCCAGAACCGTACGACGACTTGCGCCTCCTGCCAGCCGAGCAGATGGAAGTGATGATGGACCGGCGCGCATCGGAAGAGACGTTTCCCCTCGTGGTCGCGACCGAATCGGCGAGTCAACTTGAACCAGCTGGTTTGCGCAAGGCTGCTCCCGAACTCAAGATAAAAGATCCCGCCAATCACCAACAGCAGTACTTCCTGACGGATGCAAGCGGCAATTGTCGCGAGCAAACCACCGAGCGCCAGCGAGCCGGTGTCGCCCATGAACACAGATGCGGGCGCGCAGTTGAACCAAAGGAATCCCAGACACGCACCTGCCATCGCTGCTGCAACCACCATCAACTCGGAGGCACCGTCCACCCAAGGGAAGAGCAGCATGTGCGCTCGCTCGGCGGAGCCTGCCACATAAGCCAGCACCATGATGCCAAGTGAAGCGATCATGACCAAGCCTGGAGCAAGACCATCCATGCCGTCGGTGATGTTGACTGCATTGCTCGTCGTTGCAATGAGCGTAGCAACAATCGGCAGAAAGAGCCAAATACCAAGAACAACAACACTAGGCTCCAGCACCAGCGCCTCCGTGTCGGGCTGATAGGTACGCTGGAAGGGCAACACAAGTGAGCGAGCGGCCTCGTTGTCACCGCCAAGCCGCCATATGAAAATCGCGGCGAGAAAGCCGATGCCGAATTGGAAGAGCAGTTTCTCCCAGATCTTGAGCCCCTCACGCGATCCGGGAACCCTGCTGGAAGCGGTCAACTTCAGCCAGTCGTCCGCGATGCCCACACCTGCGAGCCAAATTGTGACGAGCAAGGACAGGTGCACATAGCGATTCTGCAGATCCGCCAGCAGCACCGTGGCGACGATGATTCCACCGACGATCAATACGCCGCCCATGGTCGGCGTATGCCGCTTTGAACCCATGAGTTGATTGAGGTCGGCGTGCTCGAACTCAGGAGAGTCACCGATCTTCTTGCGGATGAGCCAACGAATACAGGGCTTCCCGAACACCAGCACAAAGAAGAATGCAGTAATGGCCGCAGCGAATACACGGAACTCGATTTGATAGAGCACCCGCAGCAGGGAGTACCCACCCCATTGCCCGAGCCATTGGTCGCCGTACTGAAGAAGGTTGTAGAGCATCCCGCAGACTACTCATCGGCCATCAACCGGCCAATGCTCCTGATTCGAGGTGTTCGATCACCCGTTCCAGACCTACTCCTCTCGACGCCTTGAACAGCACGGTATCGCCATCGGCCAGCCGCGCAGCGATGCGGACCATGCAAGCATCATCGGAGTCGGGTTCGTACAGGATCTCGGTTTTACCCAGACACCCTGCGAGTCCATCCGCCAGCGGCGCCATTTCGCGACCGACCAGCACCAGTTCCGCCAGCGATACCGTTCCACAAAGCTGCTCAAGAAGCGGCCTGAGTGCCCGGTGATGCTCGGCCGACCCCTCGCCAAGTTCGAGCATGTCACCAAGAACCAGCACCAGTCGCCTCCCTGCCAAATCCAGTTCCGGCACCGTTGCGAGTACGGCGGACATCGATTCCGGATTGGCATTCCATGCATCATCGATCACATCGATACCTCCGATTGTGCGATGCGACATGCGATGGGGGGACGGCATGATCGACGAGAGTCCCGCTGCAATTGCCTGATCATCAATACCCATCGCCCTCGCGGCGAGCAGCGAAGCAATCGCGTTCAGAGCACCATGACCACCCGGCAGGCCCAGGCTCCATCGTCGCCCTTCAAATTCCATCCAGTCACCGCCCCGGTCTGTAACGACATGATCAGCCTGCGGCTCGAAGCCGAACGTCTCGATCGCTGCACCACCCGAAGGCTGTGGCGAACCATGACGAATGAACGCCAGACCCTCCTTGTCGAGCGAGTCGATGAGCGCGTATTTCTCCGCCGCGACCGCCGAGATGCTCCCGAGGCCGGCCAGATGTCCTCGGCCAATAAGCGTGACGATAGCCACGTCCGGTAAGAGCATTTTGGCAAGCGGGGCAATCTCTCCGGGACTACTTGTGCCCACCTCAGCGACGAGTACTGCGTCCCTCGGCCGCGCCGCGAGAATCGTCAGCGGCACGCCGATCGCGTTGTTGAATGATCGCGGGCTCGCCACAGTCGGCACACGCAGCTTGCAAATCGCCGCAAGCGTGTCCTTCGTCGTTGTTTTGCCAGCGGTTCCGGTGATCGCGACAACCCGAAGAGAGGGCAACGATTTCCGCCATCCACGGGCCATGCGGCCGAGTGCCGCCAGGGTGTCATCCACTCGGAGTGCAGGAAGACCTTCCGGAACATCTGCGCCGCCCTCAACCATGACCGCTGCTGCGCCGCTGGCAGCGGCTGCCTTCAGATGGTCATGCCCATCGAAGCGTGGCCCGCGAATCGCCACGAAAAGATCGCCCACAAGCGACGCTCGCGTGTCCGTTCCAACTCCTTTGATCACCACCGAGCTCTCATCGACATGCCCCACGGCCATCGCTGCCAATTTGCCCAGCGTTGCCATGCTCACAAGCGACCCCCTCTCGTCTCCACCGCTTCCATCGCGACAAGTCGATCATCGAAGGGGATTTCCTGCGATCCGACAAGTTGCATCCGCTCATGTCCTTTCCCCGCAACAAGCACGATGTCTTCCAAATCCGCCTCGAGAATCGCTTCCGCAATGGCCTCCCGTCGGTCAGGCACGATCTCCACCCTGGAGGCGGCGTCTGCTGGCACACCTGCCTTCATGTCCTCCAGTATTCGATTCGGGTCTTCGCTGCGGGGATTGTCGGAAGTCAGCCATATTCGCTCTGCGCCACGGCAAGCAATGGCCGCCATCCTCGGACGCTTCGTTCGATCACGATCGCCTCCGCATCCAATGACCAACAGAACTCGACCACCATCCGGTTTGATCCCCTGGAGCGAATGGAGAACTGCTTCGAGCGCGGCATCGGTGTGGGCAAAGTCGACGAACACTCGCGGACGATCGCATACCTGCTCAAGCCGGCCGGGCGGAGCGGTGGCATTCGCAATGCGATCAACGGCCAATTCGAAGTTGACTCCCATAGCGCAGGC
>DOVP01000227.1 GCA_003520025.1 Phycisphaerales bacterium | reverse complement strand
GAGGCACCGGCATCACCGATCCGCTCACTCGCCGGAGTGGCCCGTGAGGTGGCAAGCCGCGGTATTACCGTGCACGCGCTCAACATCGGCCAGCCTGATATTGCCACTCCGGAGGCGATAACACAGGCCTATCGTGACTATCACGACACGGTACTCGCCTACGCGCCGAGCGACGGCTTTCCCGAACTCCGACAGGCCATCGCCGAGTGGTACACATCCAGCGGCAGCATCTCACGACCCGTTGAGGACGATGACATCGTCATCACGACCGGTGGGTCGGAGGCTCTGCTCTTCGCCATCGCCGCCGTCACCGATCCGGGCGACGAGATCCTGGTCTGCGAGCCCTACTACACCAACTACGCCGGCTACGCCCATCTCCTGAGCGTCGAAGTGTCGCCAGTCACGCTCTCCGCCGCCGACGGTTTCCGTGTCCACCCTGACAAGATCGCTGAAGCCATCACCGGCCGAACCCGCGCACTCGTGCTTCCGACGCCCGGCAATCCAACTGGCACGGTCGTCTCGGCAGATGATCTCGCACGCATCGCGGCGATCTGCGTGCAGCACGACATCTTCTTCATCTGCGACGAGGTCTACCGCGAATTCGTGTACGACGTACCACCCGGCACACGCGCCGCCTCGCTGCTGGACCAACCAGTCGCAGACGAACATGCCATCATCATCGACTCTGTCTCGAAGCGGTACAGCGCCTGCGGCGCACGAATGGGCTGGCTTGTCACACGCAACGCGGAGGTCCGCGAAGCGGCACTGCGCTTTGGGCAGGCACGACTCTCCCCCGCCACAGTTGACCAGTACGCCACACTGGCTGCGCTGAACGTGCCCGAGCAGTGGTTCCACGAAGTCATCGCCGAGTATCAAGCCCGCCGCAATCTGCTGGTCGAGGGCCTTCGCAGTATCGGATTGGACGTCACGATGCCGGAAGGTGCCTTCTATCTGGCGATCCCCCTGCCCGTCGACGATGCCGAAGCCTTCTGCACCTGGCTCGTTGGTGAGTTTGATCTGGACGGCGAAACGGTTTGCCTTGCACCGCTCTCTGGCTTCTACCGTACAGAAGGGCTCGGCAAGAACGAAGTCCGCATGACGTACGTTCTCAAACAAGAGGTGCTCTCTCGCTGCGTCGAGATTCTCGACGCGGCGATCAAGGCGTGGAAGAATCGCTGACCGGCGCTGTCCAGAGGCGACCGCCACCCTCTCGCTCCCACCGGCCCAAGCGAGCCAGTGGAGAACCCCCGGTATCAGTCAGGAGCAACATGCCATCGCCAGTGGGCGATGCGCCAAGTTTTGCCAACCGCAGACCCGCCGCGTTGAACAGATCGAGCCCCCCACCGCGGGAGCCGACGGACAACACAACTTCGGCGGTTCCCTTCCCATCCCGAACGTGAATTCGACCGGCTCCATTTGAATCTGGTGCCAGATCGATGATGGGATGCCCTTCTCCATCGACGATCGTCAACCCGGTTCCAACGAGTCGCTTGGCTGTTGGCGATTGGCCAGCACCGAGCAGAACACCGACCAGCAGGCCCAACAAAGCCGCCCCAGCCACTGCTCGCCTCGACTGTGATTCGAGACGTGAGACACGACGCTCCATATTTGACATGAGCAAAATCCTCCTCGATTGCAGACACAGCGTATCCGCCAAGCAACACTTGGCAACACTTTCGGCATTGTTGGAGGATGCACGCCGCAGCCACACTACAATGGGCCCCGTTGGGGTGGTTGGAGCTGAAAGTGAAGGAACTCCCATCAAGCGGAACACTCAGTGTGCAGTGGACGCATCGCGTGTTCACATGCCGCGGGGCATTCACCGACAACGGTGACGATCTCGCCGCGATGCTGCCGCAGGAATCCAGCCGCGTACTGGCGGTACTGGACGATGGGCTGGCCCGTACCAACCCAGATTTCGCTGGTGCCATCACGACTTGGGCACATAGGCACGCAGATCGCATCGAAGCCACCGGACCACCCTTGATCGTGCCGGGTGGCGAGCAGGCGAAAAATGATCGAACCGTCTTCGACCAAGTTGTTCGAGCCATTCACGAGCGGCACATCTGCAGGAAGTCCTTTGTATTGGCTGCCGGCGGCGGGGCCATGCTCGACGCGGTCGGGCTCGCCGCAGCGACCACCCACCGCGGTGTTCGGCTGATTCGACTGCCGTCCACGACTCTCTCACAAGCGGACGCCGGCGTCGGAGTCAAGAATGGCATCAATGCCTTCGGTGCCAAGAACCTCATCGGCACCTTCGCGCCACCTTGGGCCGTTGTCAATGACACGGCAGTACTGCCGACACTGTCCGATCGCGATTGGCGGGCGGGCCTGAGTGAAGCAGTCAAAGTGGCGCTGCTCAAGGATGAATCGCTGCTCAGCGAGGTCGAACACGCCGCCGTCGCCCTGCGAAACAGAGATCTCGACGTGATGGAGCGGATTATCGAACGGACGGCCGACTTGCATGTGGCCCACATCGTCCGCGGCGGCGACCCATTCGAGATCAAGCGAGCCAGACCACTGGACTTTGGCCACTGGTCCGCCCATCAACTTGAGCAGATGACGGGATTCCGACTCTCGCACGGCGACGCCGTCGCCATCGGACTGATGATTGACCTGCAGTACGCGGCCCTCACACTTGGAAACTCGCAAACACTGGTGCAGCGGGTCGCGAGTTGCCTGCGATCGCTCGGCTTCCCACTCCACTGCGATGCGATGGGCGATCAGGACCGTCTCATCGAGGGCATTGAGCGATTCCGCGAACATCTCGGCGGCGACTTGGCGATCACGATGGTGACCGAGCCGGGAGCGTCATTCGAAGTCTCAAGCATCGACATCGATGCCATGCGACAATCCCTCGAACTGACGCTTCGCCGCGGCGAAGACCACATCACGCGGGCGGGGTAGGATGGAACCCATGCCCTCCAGCGAACATCCCTGCCCGCTGTCCCATATCGAGATGGTCGATGCGTGGTTTCTTGAGCACCGTGCCAAGGTGCTTGATCTGGCCGCGTTTCTGGACCGACTCGACCGGGCAGAGGACGCGGCGAGCGATGACTTCCGCGTCGCGGCCCTTCACGCAGCCATCGCGATCCTCATCGACGGGCAAGGCGACCGCGCTCGGCGGATCCAAATGCTCCTGAGCGACCAGACGACAGAACCGATTGATGCCGCGCCCATGCAGGGTGCTTTCGGTGCTCCACCGGAGGTGGAACCCGAATGAGGTACATCGACCCGCATATCCACATGGTCTCCCGTACCACCGACGACTACCGCCGCATGGCGCAGGCCGGATGCGTGGCCATCACCGAGCCGGCCTTCTGGGCGGGCTTCGACCGGTGCAGCGTGGACGGATTTCGAGACTACTACCGACAACTCACTGACACTGAGCCGCGACGAGCGGCGCAGTATGGAATCAAACATCACTGCTGGCTGTGTATCAACCCGAAGGAAGCCGAGGACATCGGCTTCGCTCGCGAGGTGATGTCAGCCATTCCTGAGTTTCTCGACTGTCCGAATGTACTGGGCATCGGCGAAATCGGACTCAATAAGAACAGTCGCAACGAACTGAGCGTACTTGAAGCACATCTGGCCATTGCTCGCGAGCGGGATACGCTGGTCCTCGTACACACCCCGCACCTCGAAGACAAGTACAAGGGCACCATGCTCATCATGGACGCGGTTGCCAATGCCGGACTCGAACCCGATCGCGTCCTGATCGATCACGTGGAAGAACACACGGTGGGTGGCGTACTCGACCGCGGCTTCTGGGCAGGCATGAC
>DOVP01000212.1:11798-12048 GCA_003520025.1 Phycisphaerales bacterium | reverse complement strand
CCGGGCTCGCACATCTTGGCGGCGGCCACGATGGCAGCATCCGCCCGGGACTCCTTGATGCGATGCAGCAGCATGTCCTCCTTGGGCTTGCGATTGTCGTGCTGCACCGGGCTGTAACTTGATCGCTCGATGTATGACTCGGACAAGGACAACAGCGGGTTGCCGGTCACCGGCACATCCTCAAGGATGTATCGCATGCCGATCAGGAAGTCATCGTCGACCACGTAGCAGGTGCGTCCGAGCATCCGAA
>DOVP01000212.1:1892-11399 GCA_003520025.1 Phycisphaerales bacterium | reverse complement strand
TCTTCTTGACGAGTCTCCCGATCGCGAAGCATGGGCAGCACCGTCGCGAGCAGTTCGTTGTGCTCCTCGCGTGGGATCATCCCGCCGATGGCGACGAGCGCGTAAGCCTCATCCGCCGTCACGAGCCACGGTGTCTCTCGCTTGAGGTCGTAGAGTTCCCGCATGAGGCTGCGGTTCTCGTTGAACACCTTGATTGATACGACAATCGCCTCATTGGTCACTTCATGACCGACGATCTCCTCGATCAGTCGCCGCATGCGGCCGTATTCGTCTGCCAGCCAGTTCACCGATTCAGCCGAGTTCGGATTCTGCGGCAGATAGAGGATCTGACACGGGTAGTCAAAGTTACGTCCGAAGATGGCTGCGAGGTTTCGCGCTGCATCGCAAATCGGGTGCGATACGAAAATGTCCAGTTCGATTCCGCCCGCTAGAGCCGCTTCCAGCGATGTCTTGATGATCGAGCAGAGGTAGGAACCGAAGTGAGAGTCGGCATTGTTCGGCTCGAGCATCGTGCCGCACATCTTCACGGGCATCATGCCGGCCGCGTGAGCGAGTTCCTCTGGAAAGTACACTTGAAAGTGCCCGAGAACCTTGCCACCCTGCTCACGCCATCGCTTGATGGTGGGGAAGGTCGTGTCCTCCACGAGTTCCCGGCAGTGGTACATGATCTCGTCGATGGGCTCGCCTCTCCATTCATTGAACACGTTCATGAGCACGACTCCCCACAGGTGCACTGTGTACTGTCCTCGGGATAGGTCCACCCCGGAAGTTCGGTTCCGATGCAGGAGTAATCCATCTTGGGAGGCCGTGCTCCGCGGTCGAGCAACTTCACCAGGCCCGATCGAATAAACGGATTCTTGTCCGGGTTGAAGGTTTCACCGGTCTCATGCGCAAGGGCTTCGTCATCGATGCCTCGCTGCAACTCCTTCTTGAAGAGTGCCCGCGAATATGGGGCGTCCTTGGCCATCTGCCGCGCCTGCTCATAGCCACGGCGAAGCGCATCGACCTCCTCGTCGAAGATGCCGTTGCTCAGTCCGACCTGATAGGCCCGGTCAGCCGTCATCCCGCAGTCGAAGAGCTCGAAGATGATCGAATCACCCATGCCCAGCCGCTGCAACTCGCCCGCCCCGCCGAACCCGGGCAGGATGGCGTAGTCGAGTTCGGGCTGGTTGTAGGTGTTCTTCTGCTGCCAGTTCGAAACCCGCTCCAGCGTGTCGTAAACGTAGCCGTACTGACGCACATCGAACCGCAGGTCGGAGAAATAGGTGAACTCGGCCCCACCGCCCCACTTCTCGCCGAACACCGCAATGGTCGCAAGCGGGCTGGTTTGAATGAGTCTGAACAATCCAACGGCATTCTTGCTCGACGCCGCCGCTTCGGTTTCGGTCAATGGGGCATACCCACGGTCCCGCTCGAACCAACCTCGGTTGAATTCACGCGCATCGGCGCCGAGCATCCGCATGCCGGTGCCTGCGGCACTGAATACAACCGCGCCGCATTTACCCTCGCGATGCAAATCGATCGCCCGTCGATACGCATGCCCGAGTTGATCGACCGCCGCGCGGTTGAAGACATTGCCTCGCATCGGAGAATTGAAGATGATGCTCGCGACGCGATCCTTCGGGTTCGGTTCGACGAACTTCATGTCTGGATAACACGCCGCATATTTGCCACTCTTGAGATCGAGTTCGGCGACGGGCGTGCAGTAGGCCGTTCCGTATCCGAGCAGTTGGTCGATGCCCCGCTTCTTCATCTCGTGCAGGAGGCATGGCTTCCCCTTGCGGGGGCCGATCAAGCCGTCAGTGTCGAGCATCTCGGCTGCGTAGGGGTCGTCGGCGTTTTCATCCGCGGCGCGGCGAACGAGTTGCAGCAAGCCGTCGATGGTGAACTCCGCGATCAGCGCGTCGATCATCTCGATGAGACCGACCTTGAATCGAAGGCCCGCCCGTGTGCAGATATTGATCTGTCCGGGCGTGGCATAACCGTCCTGAATGAGATCGAGCATGTAGAGAGCGATGGGCAGCACGTAGCGCCTGAAGCACCGCCCGCCGAGATCGTCCGCGTTCGCAACGTAAACGAGTGAATCGGCGCTCTTGATCTTACCCGCGCGGCGATCCCGCTCCACAGCCTCATACCACGACCAGTATTCATCGCGGGAGATTCCGCAGATATCGACATAGTCGCCGCTCTTGGGGTCAAATACCTGCGCGGGCTTCGGGCGTTTGCCTTCGCTCCATTTGTAGAAACCGCTGCCCTCGGGCGAATTCACACCGCCGCAGCCGCGGGATTCAAGTTCCGCGATCCAGTCCGGAATGGCCTTGCCATCACGGTCGTAGAGGCTCCGCAGCCGATCATGCTCAGGCAGCGCCGCGCCGAGGTGCCGAGAAGACTCGGTGTAGGGCATGTGGCCGGTCTGATCGAGCACGGTGAAGGGGTTGGCGGTAAAAAGATCCCAGACGCCGCCCCGAATGACGATATCGTCACCGCTCTGTACATCCCACGACACGATGGCGCCCATGCCTTGGAAGATGGGGTCGGTTATGTAGCCGTGGTGGTCGCGAGGCATGGCGATGACGGTCTTCTCAAGAACCTGATCGGCAAACACGATGCCGAAGTCGAACGTCTCTCGGGAGGCGTACTTGCCCTTCATCACATCGATGAGTCGATTCGCTTCAAATGGGAAGTAGCCGTGTACGGTCAGCAACTTGCTTCGGAACACCTCGGAAGTGAACAGAACTGCGAGTTCCTCGGTCGTGTGCGAGGAGGTATTCGAGAAAATGGCGTCAATCGCATCAGGAGCGATCGTCTCTTCGATGATCGAAAAGATCTTCGACTTGACCTCGACCGATTCCGTCGCCGCCTCCCAGATGATGTTGCATCCGGTGAGTTGGGCGTAGTCAGTTGTGTAGATTGTGCGCTTCTCGAATGATTCGGCATCTTCGGGTCGCATACGGAAGCCCTGTACATCGGCCTTCCACCTGCCCGAGATGATCGTCTTGGCCCGATGAAGCGATGTGTCGTTGATGTCGAGTACCACGACCTCGGCCTCGGTCTTCAGAAGAAGATCGATGACGATGCCCTGTCCCATGGTTCCTGCGCCGATCACCGCCACACGCTTGATGGCATTGACCCGTTTTACCGCTGGATCAATCGTTTTGTCGCCGTAACTAAATGCTTGCTTCATGGTGTACTTCCGTCTTTCGAGACTCAGTCCCGTTTGGTATCTCTGATGATGACAGCGAGCCCCTGACCGCCGCCGATGCAGGCCGAGGCGCATCCAAGCGTCTCGCCCCGCCGCTCCATTTCGTACATGAGGTCTACCAAGAGCCTTGCCCCGGTAGCCGCGAGCGGATGCCCGATGGCGACCGCGCCGCCGTTGACGTTGAGTTTCTCGCTATCAAGGCCAAGTTCCTTCTGTACGGCGACTGCCTGAGCAGCAAAGGCCTCGTTGATCTCCCACAGGCCGATATCGTCCATCGTGAGGCCGGTTCGTTCGAGCGCACGCTCGATGGCGGGCACCGGACCGCGGCCCATGACACGCGGCTCCACGCCCGCGATGCCATACCCCACGATCTCGAAGCGGGTCGGAAGTCCGAGTTCATCCGCCCTTGCTCGATCCGCCACGATGAGCGAGGCCGCGCCGTCGCTGATCTCGCTGGCATTGCCTGGAGAGACGAGGCCATTTGGTGTGAATCCCGGAAGCCGCGAGAGTTCCTCGACTGTGGTTTCACGCACACACTCGTCGTGAGCGAGGTAGACCGGCTGCCCGTCGAGGTTGTCCGCTTCGAATGCGAACATGCCGCGTAGCGCGTCGCCACCATTGAGGTGGCTGACCCGATTGGCCGCTCTGGCCCGTTTGTGCGACTCCTCGGCGAAAGCATCACACTCCTCGCGGGTCACTCCAACGCTGTGGCCGTACTCATCGGCTGTCACCATCATGCTGGTGTTGAAGAGATCGTGATTGAGGCCGACGAGGATGGTGTCCTCAAGTTTTCCGTTGGAGCCGAACTCCCAGAAGTCCGCGCCGGAGAGGCGAGGTGCCCGGCTCAGCCTCGGTGCACGTGACATCGTCTCGGCCCCGAAGCACAGCGCAGCCCGCGTGTCATCCATGGACGACGGCATCGCGATCTGGTGCATGGCGCTGACAACCGTTTGAAAGCCCGATCCGCAAATCCGCTGCACCAACAGCGATGGCGTGTCGATCGGAAGACCGCACCGCAATGCCACATTGCGAGGAAAGTAGATGTCCTGTCCGCCGGGGGCGGTGAACTGATACACATTGCCACCGAATGTCGCGTCGATGCAATCTCGCTCGATCCCTGCCCGCTCGATGGACTCGTTCGCAGCTGCGACCGCGAGATCTTCGGCTGAGAAGTTCGAGAGCGTGCCGCACTTGACGCCGACCGGCGTCCTGGCAGCACCCGAAATGACAAATGTTGTCGAGTTGTGGTCGCTCATCCCGCCAGTTCTCCTGCCAATGGTTGTTCCTGAATCTCGATGACCAAGCCGGACGGTGCCGCCTTGAAGAGTTCCTCGATCTCATGCTTGAATGAATCGAACACCCGCTGCCGCACGATCTTGGTAGACGGCGTCAATTCGCCCCGCTCAAGCGAAGGTTCACGGCCAGCCAGGATCACCCGCTTGACCCGCTGATACTTGACTTCGATCCGCGGATTGATGCGGGCCACTTCCGACGCAAAGAGTTCCCGGATGGTGGGATCGTCTGTCAGCACGGGCGTCTGAATGCCTTGTTCCTCTGCCCACGCCTGCAGCCTCGCAAAATCGGGGAACACCAACGTTGAAACGTAGTCCTTGCCGCTTCCCACGACGACCGCCGTTCCGATGAAGGGTGATTCGTTGACCAGCGTGTTTTCGACCCGCTGCGGATGTACTTTCTCTCCGGTGGTCAGTTTGAAGGCGCCATCCTTGCGGCCGAGAATGCGAAGGCCGTCCCGCGTGAACTCGCCGAGATCACCGGTGTGGAACCACCTGTGGTCGTCGATCACCCGGCTCGTGGCGTCCTCATCGTCGAGATATCCGGCCATCACGTTCGGGCCCTGCACAAGGATCTCCTGATCGCTGTCGATACGAATCGTGACACCCGGAATGGGGAAACCGACATAGCCGCTTCGCCACTGGCGGTCGGGGCTGGTGACGGTGACGCAGGGAGACGTCTCGGTCAGGCCCCAACCTTCCAGTACCTGAATGTCGTGGTCGCGATAGGCCTGTTCAACGCCGGCCGGAAGCGGCGCACCCGCAGTGAACACCAATCGAAGACGATCGTGGAACACGCTCTGCTCGCACGCTTCCCGCTCGCGGCAGCGGTTGAGCAGTGACTGATGAACTCGGGGAACACTGAAGAAGATCGTCGGTCGATACCGCCGCCAATTGTCCAGCAGCCGATCCATGTCGCGGCCGTGGGAGTCGTCCAGCCCCAGAATGCACCCGTTATACAGGGCCATGAACCGCTCGAACAACCCACCGAAACTGTGATGCCATGGGAGGAAGCTCAGGAGCACATCATCCTGATTGATGTCCCAGATGAGCGAAATGGCCTTCTGCTGGGAGATCAGGTTGCAGTGGCTCAGACATACGCCCTTGGGCGGTCCGGTCGTTCCTGAGGTGTACATGACCAGACAGCGATCGTCTGATTCCACCGCCTCGACACGGCTTTCATACTCGAGTTCCGGAGCGCCACCATCTGCAAGAAGCGCATCGAAGTCCACCGCGCCCCAGGCGCGGGTTGCGTCGGAAGCGTCCATGCAGAAGCATGACTCGATGAAATCATGCTGATTGCGATCGATCTTGTCGAGTTGCTTCATACTCGACACGACGAGCATTCTCGGTTTCGCATGTCGGAGGACATAGCCCACCAGCGGTGCCGGGTAGCCGGCGAACACCGGCACCGTCACGGCACCGATCGACATGATCGCCAGTTCCAGAATCAACATTTCCACCCGATTCTCGGACACGATGCCGATCCGATCGCCGGAGTGAATGCCGCGATGGATCAGGTGACGCGCGACGCGGGCGACACGGTCTCCGAGTTCGCTCCAAGTGAGTTCGCACTCCTCTTCCCCACGGCGGTACTTGACGCACACGCGATCACCCCACCGAGCGACTCTGTCGCGGATCAACATTCCGATGGAGGGCTCGTGCTCTCCAAGTTCAATGGGCGAGCCGTGCTCTTCGCCGATGCGTCGAATGCCGACCTTCTCGTCGAGCCCATGAGCGGTCAATTGCGAGTAGGCGAGACAACTGTCCTGCAAGAGCTCTCGCGTCATTCGGAATCGGTCCTCAGCCGGCTCTCGCAGAAACTCCTCATCGAATGGTCGTACGCCCGCGCGAATCCGCACGAGGTAAGTCGCTACGAACTGCATGATCGACGCCGCGATTTCCCTGATGTGTGGGCAGCCTGTTCGGCCGCCAAGTCTGGCGCTGATTTCATTGAGCACTCCTCGCTCAACGCGAAGTCCGACGAGTTTCTGGGCCGTCTTCTCGACCTCACTGCACACCGGGAAAGGCGAGCGGATCATATTGAGATCGCTTCGCAGAATTTGTCGATCGGCTACTCCGATGGTCAACTCGAGCCGAATGAGATGCTCGCTGTCGTGGAATGTTCCCATCAGAACGAAGTGTTCATCCCCGTCCTCGTAGAGATCGATGCTGATATTGCGCTGCGCGGTCAGTTTCATGTTTCTGCTCCTCGACCCGGCGCCGCCCCGCGATCGGCGGAACTTGATGGCGCGGGCCATGGCTTGTTGCACTTGCCTCGCCAGATCCCGAAATAACTCCTGCTCTGCCTGCATGTCGACCAGTGCCGCATACCGCTGAAGCGGATGGAGAATCCACTTTTCATTGGTGAAGAGTTTGACGCTGTCCAATCCCTGCTTGAGGGCGGCGGACAAATCCTTCACTGAACTGGTGACATGCCCCTTGAATTTCAGAATCGTATTTCGATGGCCCTGCCATACCTCTTCCCAAGTCGCATCTGATGCGTAGGCCCCATTGGCTTGTCCGACATCGAAGACCGCTCTGGTAATCCGTTGGACGAACGCTTCCTTCTCAGGATCCACACACAGGTCGCCCATACGAAGATCGATGCAATCCCCATCCGGCTTCACCGTATGAATCAGACCACCGACATTCAGCACGATCGAAATCATGGCCTTGTCGAATTCGACACGTGTCGCGGGCACGTTCTGTACGTGGGTGAACGGGTAGTCGTGTTGCTGCAATATCGCTGCGATCCGGTCCTGCTCGAACTCGCCACCGCCGGCAAACACGATCGACCCCTTCTTCTCGAGCACATAGGTTGTATCCGCCCCACTCCCTCGCCGGCCCCCCGCTTGGAGTGAGACGCCACGGACCATGCGCGCCTCGATGGCTGCCTGCACTTCGGGCGTAACGCCGGGGAGTCGATCCATGAGCACCGATTCGTTGAGTTGTGACTGAAACTCATTGAAGGTCGATTCGAACAGCACGCCGTTGGGCAGGATGAGCAGGATCGGCATGTGGAATCGCACCTGATCGGGCGAATCCAGAAGTCCGCGCCCGGCGAGACTCTCGAGAAAGCCCGTCACTTCTCCAGTAAAAGCACCGAGTTGGTTCGGGTTGCAGCAGACCAACAGCAGTTCCGGCAACGCCTTCTTGGCATCGGCCTCAAGGAGATTCGCGAAGATGCGCCCTCGGATCGGGACGATCTGCTGCTGCCCATGCTGCTCCAATCGAAGGCGACCGGCCTCTTTGAGGATTTCGGTGATGCCGTCATCACTCATGCCCACCAGACATTCTGCCTGCATGTGCCAGAAAAGCCCGACGCCGAGGGCACCGGGTGGATGGACTCCGACGTGACCACCCGTCAGCACCGGCAGCCCTCCTTGGTCGAAGATCCGCAAGGAGGCGCAGACCGCTGGCCGACCGGCTCCGCCACGTCCTGTCCCTCACGCGCCATCAGGGCCGCGCCAAAGGCACCTGCGAACTGAGGCAGCGGTGGGAGCAGAACTTCGTCAGCAAGCACTTCGTTCAGGGCGGCCCGCATCGAGCCGCAGTGGGCCACCACGCCTCCAGTAGCCGCCACCGGCCCATCGTGCGAGACAATCATCTCGAAAAGCCGCGAGGCGATCGATCGGAACAGGCCGCGGGCGATGTCCTTGGGCTCTTTGCCAGACTTGATGCACTCGAGCACTTCGGTGCCGGCAAAGACGGTGCAGTAACTGTTGATGACAGTGTGGCTCTCTGACTGTGCGGCAAGTTCGTCGAGTTCGCCGAGTGTCATGCCGAGTTTCACGGCAATGGACTCAAGGAAAGTGCCGGTTCCAGCAGCACACTTGGCATTCATGCGGTAATCGGAGATCTGCCCGGTCGCGTCGAGCCGAATGACCTTGGTGTCCTGACCGCCGATGTCGATGATGTTGCGAACCTGTGGGTACCACTCACGGGCGCCACGCGCATGGCAGGTGATTTCGGTCAGTTTGCGAATTGCGAAAGGCACCCACTCTCGACCGTACCCGGTAGAGATACAGGACTCGATATCTGCGAGTGTCCCGCCGGCCTCGGCCAGCGCCTCGCTCAGTACAGTCTCGGCAGCATCCTCATAACTGAAACCGGAGGCGACGACACTCTTCCCGATGAGCACGCCGTTCTCGTCGGTGATAACACACTTGGTAGCCGATGATCCGGCGTCGATACCAGCAAATAGTGTCGTACTCATGTTCGGCGGCCCTCCAACTGCTCAATGAATGCTTCAATGTTGGTCATCGACTGCGCAGTCGAGAAGAACCGGATATCCGTCAGGTCTCCGTCGAGAACGAGAACCGGTAGACCCATTTCCTCGCGTACCCGCTGGGCCATACCGAATCGGGAGTTGGTGTTGTTGGGGCAGGTCCGCGCGTTGTGGAAGATGGCCCCGTCGATCGAGAACTCATCGAACATCTCGGCAAGGAACTGCTGCTTGTAGACCTCGTCGCGATTGATGAAGATCTCGAGGCTCGTTCGGGCCATCCAGTCGAGCGGGTCACCACCCTCGTAGTCGGCGAAGGCCCACGAGTTGCAGTAGGTGCTCGCTGCCACGACCGTCCGCAGATCGAAGAACTTCTCGGAGAGTTCTCGCATGCGTGGCCATACCGGCATGCCTTCCCAGTAGACGCGAAACCGTTCATCGGGCACGGCACCGACGCCGTCGTCAAGCCGCTGATTCATCTCGGCGAGAAGCTCCTCATAGAACTCGATGGCGATGTCGCTGCCCCGCATCAGGATGACCGGGGCCATGAGGATCAGCCCGTCCCAGAAACTTAGCGGCGCCGGGCGATGGCGGGCGGTTTCCAGCACCTCTCTCCAGAGCGAACTGGCCTTGCTCGACTTGGCGACGGCNNCGTCGCGATTGATGAAGATCTCGATGCTCGTTCTCGCCATCCAGTCGAGCGGGTCGCCACCCTGATAGTCCTCGAACGCCCAGGAGTTGCAGTAGGTACTCGCAGCAACGATCGTTCGAAGGTCGAAGAACTT
>DOVP01000212.1:0-1576 GCA_003520025.1 Phycisphaerales bacterium | reverse complement strand
GCGATGAGTTCTCGCAGTTGACCCTTGACGAATCCGACGTGCTCTTCGGTGACATCACCGAGGTACAGCGGCGGACGTACACCCAGGATGGCGGCCTCATGCCGCGCAGAGAAGAACTTGAACCAGTCCTGCACTTCGCGGCACTGGTTGGTGTTGTAGGCAAGCAAATCCGGCGTTGGCGGCCCGTCAATGTCGTAGATGTCCTGAAGCGGACTCCATCCAGAGAGCGAGGCCCCGATGTCGCTGTTCATGTACGAGCAGGTCTCGGGGCAGTACCCCGCCCCCACTGCTCGCGGAATGAGTTTGTGACTGACCTTCTGCGCCCCGAGCAAGGCTCCGTGATTCTCCGGGAAGAACACTTCGAAACCGAAAGCGGTCAGAATCTCCGTCGGACCGACGGAAGTACACCACGCCACACGGCGATCGGAGTCCTTGGCCGCCGCGTCGAGATCGACGAAGTAGTCGCGCATCAGTCCCCGCAGCCGCTTCTGTGACTCAATGGGAACTCGTTTCAGTGTGGTTTCGCTCATGGGATCACGATCGACCGCAGGGAGCAGCCGTCCTTCATCACATCGAAGGCGCCCTGAATCTCGTCGAGCGAGAATCGGTGCGTGACGAGGCGGGACACGTCGATCTTGCCGGCCTCGACCATACGAATAAGCGGGACGTATTCGCCGGGCGGGCATCCGAGCGACCCGACGATTTCCATCTCCTTGAACATGATCTTGCCGGCGACGATGTTGATCTTCTCGGGGGTGTATCCGACGATGCACATCCGTCCGCCGATTCGCACACTCTCGAAGGCTTCCTCGATCGTCCTGGGGTTGCCAATGACTTCCATGGCAATGTCCACGCCCCCGCCGGTCATCTTCTTGATGGCCTTACTTGCCCGTTCGACCTCGCTGGCGTTGACAGTTTCGGCCGCGCCGAGTTCCTTGGCCCATTCGAGTTTTTGCTCATTGATATCGACGGCGATCACATAGGCACCCGCCGCTGCGGCGAGCTGCACCGCGTTGATGCCCACACCACCACAACCGAAGACGGCCACGGTGTCACCCGGACGCACCTGCGCGCGGTTCTTGACGGCGTGGTACGGCGTCGAAAGCGCGTCGGCGATGATCGAGGCTTCGAGGAGCGGAATCGACTCGGGCAGATCGAGCACATCCTTGGCCGGCACGCACACGTACTCGGCGTAGGCTCCATCAAAGTGGTTGCCGAGCATCTTCATGTCGGCGCAGATGTTCTCCTTGCCCATGCGGCAGAACTTGCATTTGCCGCAGGTGAGCACGGCGGGAATGAGCACCCGCTGGCCGACGCTGAGGTGATCGACATCGACGCCGACTTCCTCGACGATGCCAGAGGCTTCGTGGCCCAGAACAATCGGTGGCGCTTTGAAGGTCGGCACACCATGTTCGATGTAGTGCAGATCGGTATGGCACGCGCCACATGCGGCGACCTTGACAAGCACCTGATCCGGTCCGACTTGCGGAACCGGAATCTCTTCGACTCTTACGCCTTCGTCGGCGCCATGGAATACTGCTGCTTTCATCTGTTCTGCTTTCCTATGCGAATACTG
>DOVP01000308.1:8840-9179 GCA_003520025.1 Phycisphaerales bacterium | reverse complement strand
CTCCTCGTAGTTCATCTTCGCATTCGCTGCGTCACCAGCGCGGTCGCGGTCGGCATGCTCGCCGCTCACATGGTCCTTTCCGAAAGATGCGGCGAGTTGCTTCGCCGGCGATGCGTTGGAATCGACCTGAATCACGTGATTCACCACGGCAGTAAACACGTTGCCGAGCGAAACGCTCACGAGGAAGATTGCCATAATGATCGACTTCATCGTCCGCGGCGCCTGCGTGTACGAGAACTCAAGACAGGTGATCGATACCATGACCTCGGAGGCAGTCAGAATCGCATAGGCAGCAATCTGCCAGCCGATGCTCGGCCGCAGACCACTGTCGATCGATTC
>DOVP01000308.1:7557-8499 GCA_003520025.1 Phycisphaerales bacterium | reverse complement strand
GCGACCATGCTGAATCCGATCACCATGATGAAGAGGCCGATCGAAATCTTCCGAATCGGTGTCAACTTGAACACACGGTTGACGGCCGGATAGATCAAGAACGAGAAGAGCGGGATCAGAATCAAGATCATGATCGGATTCACGGCCTGAATTTGCGAGGAGAGCCACTCGACTCCGAGCCAGTTGCGATCGAGATTCTCTGCTTGGAGGACCCACGATGAGCCGGTCTGGTCGAACAACGCCCAGAAGACGGCTACGAAGATGTAAATGACGCTGAGTTTCAAAATGGCGCTAATGCCCCTCCAACTGAAGGTTTCCTTGAACCACTTCAGACCACCCGGAGGCACATGAATGAACACCTTCCGCCCCATCCAGAACACGATCGTGGCGATCACCATGAGTACACCCGGAATACCGAATGCCAGATGCGGCCCGTACCACTCCAGGAACCACGGTGTCATCAAAGTCGACAGGAAGGCCCCTGTGTTGATGGCGAAGTAGAACCATCCAAACACCTTCGATACCAAGTGCCCATTCGTCGCCCCAAACTGATCGCCCACGTGGGCCGACACGCATGGCTTGATACCACCCGACCCAATCGAAATCAGTCCCAATCCGAGAAAGAGCATCAATCCCGGATTGACTCCATCGTTCACGCCCATCAATGCCAATACACCGTGACCAGCGCAGTAGACGATGCTCAGGCTGATGATGGTCAGATACTTGCCAAGCAGAATGTCGGCGATCAACGCGCCGAAAATGGGCGTGAAGTAGACCGCCGTCGTGAAGAAGTGGTAGTTCTCGATTGCCTTCGATTCGGGCATCGGCTCGTTACCGATGGCTCCCGGCAGCATGAAGAGGTAACTCGTCATGAAAATGACGAGAATGCCCTTCATCCCGTAGAACGAGAACCGCTCGGCGGCCTCGTTTCCGATGATGTAC
>DOVP01000308.1:0-7243 GCA_003520025.1 Phycisphaerales bacterium | reverse complement strand
TTTCCGATGATGTACGGAATGCCTCGCGGCATCTTCGTACTCGGAACCGGAGCAGTGCGGTACTTGTGGCGGAGCCGCTGTGAGAGGGAACTCGTGGAATCGCTCATCTGGGACATGCAGTCTTACTCGCTCTGAAAAGAAGATGAATACACGAATCGAAGACGCTCTGGATCCTTCCGGACTCCGGGCAATCGCAGCACACGATTGTGCATGCACACATACACGCCGGGATCAAGTATCTGAACGGCCAGAAGTGATTCGGTCAGATTCTGCGGCGCGTCACTGTTTCGCATGATCCAAGGTCGCATGGCCCCGGTCAACACGATCGGAACCTGCAGAAAATCGCCTGTTGTCTCAACGATGGCATCGCCGGTGCAGGTGAGTCGATCGGTGCCGTGGACGATCACCACCCCATCTCGCCGCCCAGCCTCTTCCTTGGCCACCGCAGCGATCTGGCGATGATCCTCCGTATCCATGTCGAGGCTGTCCTTGTTCAGGACTTCGACACGATGGAGCGACACGCCTTCCAATTCCATGCCTTCGAGCATCACATCGAGCACGCTGACGTCATTGCGAAGCACGCCGCGAAGCGGATCGTACGTCTTGTCGATCGTGCCACCGGTCGTCAGCAAGGCGATGTCCAGCAAACGGCGCTCTCTAGGGGCTCGCATCAGAAATCGCCCCCGTCCACCAGTTCAACTACGTAAGTCTGCGTTTCGGGGCGAAGGCAGATCTTGTCATCACAAGCCTGCCAACTGACCGAGAGCTCCAGCGTGGGTTCGGCGGCATTCGATCGCATGACGGTGACTGGAATTCTCGCCGTACCCTCGAGTACCTGCATCGATCCCATCTGATCCTGATAGGTCTTCCCCTGAGGCCATCGCGGCGTGACTTCAATCCCGGGTGTCGCTGACGCAATTCGGACCGGCATCACATCCTTGGTTCCCGGCAGCGCGACATGCCATGGGGACTTCAGTTGCATCACAACCGTGATCTCGCCCCGACCGTTGGTATCCAGTCGCACTTGCTTGGAATCAACGCCTACCTCGACAGGCCCCTTCGCTGCTTTCGGAACCGCTGCATTGAACCGACCCGGATCGGCGGTACGCAGATGATGCAGCGCCGCAATCGCCTGCCCGGAGCCGCGGGGGCTCCGATTGAGGGTGGCCGCGATGGGCTTGAGTGTGTCCGCCGCTTCGCCAAGCCACGCAGCATCTGCGGTCAACTCGTGCAGACGACGTTGATTGTCGAGCATGACCGACGTCCCGCTCGGCACTGCGCCGTCGTACAACGATCGCCCTCGGACAAACAGGTTCGAGTCGCCATCAGGCGCATCAAGCCAGCCCTGCTCGGTGTCGAAAAATCGACTGCGAGCCTGCTTCATGAGCGTGGTCGCCCACGCAAGATCATCCTGGTTACCGGTGGCCTCGTACAGTCGGAGCAGTCCCCGCACCAGAAAGGCGTAGTCCTCCAAAAAACCCGTGATGTCACTGACTTGCCCGGCCCGAGCCGTTCGCTTCAGTCCACCCTCATCACTCCACATGGACCCCTTGATCCAATCTGCAGCGGAGCGAGCAGCGTCGATGTATCGAGGTGCCTCAAGAATGCGACCCGCATCGGCCATGCCACCGATCATCAGGCCATTCCATCCGACGAGAATCTTGTCATCCGTGCTCGGCTGATCACGGCGATCCCGCCGCGCCAGCATGGCGGTATTGATCTTTTCGATCCGGTCCTGCAACGCGGCAGTGGTCATACCGAAACCACCCGCCAAGGCATCCGGCCGACCAGAAAGAAACAGCACGTTCGAGGCGGGCTCGCCGGGGTGATGTGGATCGCGGAAGTTCGTGCCACGATCGAGTCCGTACAGCGTGATGGCGAAGTTCGCCCACTCGGGTGGCAATCCGCCCTCGTCGATGGCGGCGTGGATCTCGTCGGGCGTCCAGAGGTAGGACTGCCCTTCGCGGGCATTCGACTCTGCGTCCTGCGCTGACCAGAAGGCGCCGGTCTCGTCAATCATTTCCCGCAGCACGTAGTCAAGCGTTTCGGTCACAATCTCCGCGTAGTAGGCATCGCCGGTTCGATCAAACGTCTCTGCATACACGGAGGCGAGCATGCCGTTGTCGTAGAGCATCTTCTCAAAGTGCGGCACGAGCCACTGCCCGTCAGTGCTGTACCTGTGAAAGCCTCCGCCCACATGGTCGTACATGCCGCCCATCGCCATCCGATCGAGCGTATGCGTCAATGACGCCTGCACATCGGGTCGATCCCAAGCCGTCTCAATCAACATATCGAGATGGACCGGCATCGGAAACTTCGGAGCACCGCCGTAGCCGGCATTCGCGGCGTCGTAGGTTGACATCAACTGCGATACTGCAGCCTCAACCACACCGGGATCTGGAAGTTCGAGTTCGGGCACCGCCGCGAGCCGATTGGTGACGGCGTCGGCGAGCTTGTCCGCTTGAGCGCGGAGTTCCGGCTGCTGCTCCAACCACGCCTGATGGATTCCGTGCAACAATTGCATGAACCCCGGACGCTGGCCCTGCCCCTCTACCGGAAAGTAGGTACCACCAAAAAACGGTTTCAGCGTGTCCGGTTCGAGCCACAACGAGAGCGGCCAACCGCCGCGGCGGGTCATCACCTGCACCGCGGTCATATAGATGTCATCAACATCGGGCCGTTCCTCGCGGTCGACCTTGATCGGGATGTAGTACTCGTTGAGCACCGCCGCCACCTCGGGGTTCTCAAACGACTCTCGCTCCATCACGTGGCACCAGTAGCAGGTGGAATACCCGATGCTCAGGAAGATCGGCTTGTTCTCCCGGCGGGCGGCCTCGAAAGCCTCTTCCCCCCACGGATACCAGTGCACCGGGTTGTAGGCATGCTGGAGCAGGTAGGGACTGGTCTCATCGACCAGCCGATTCGCCGGAAAGGCGTGACCGCCGCCCTTGTGCTCATCCGCCACAGCAGTCATCCCTCCCAGCGCCACAGCGAGTGCTGCCGCAGCAGCTTGGAACACGCATTGATTCTTCCTCATCGGCGAATACTACCAACCAGAGTTCTCCCCACCTCCCATCGACTCCCCTGAGCCGGCACACTCCTACGGATCCGTTTGACAGAGGACGAAACCTCCAATCCTCCACTCCCAATCAGTGGGTGTCCGATAGATCATCTCATGTACTACTTCGCCACCATCACTGAAACCGCCACCACGGGCACTCTTCCGTGGATACTGGCGGCCTTGGCGGTGGGAATCGTGCTGTGGGCAACCGGGGGCTGGGTGCTTCGCTCGGCGGTCGGGGCGATGGGACTCGGCTTGGGGGGACTCGGGGGCATGATGATCTGGGAACAGACGCATATCGGGCCGCAGTGGGTGGCACCGGTGGTTGGCGCCATCGTGATCGCCTGCGTGGCCCTGCTCGCCTACAAACTGCTGGCCGGCGCCCTGCTGGCGATCACACTGACGATTCTTGGCGGATCGGTGGCCTGGACGGTGCTGCATCTCACCGAAAACAACGTGCCACCACCACCGGTGGCGGGTCTGTTTGGACTGCCGGTCGACGAACTTGCTGGCGAACCACCGGATGCAACACCCTTGGAACAGGCGACGACCCACCGATCGATCCTCCCCGTGTCATTCCCCCCCAACATCACGCAGCACACCATGGAACTGGCACGCCACGAGAAACTCGTACCCTTCCGCGACGCGTGGGAAACACTCCCTCCCGATCCGCGGCTGGTCGTCTTGGCAACAGCCGGTATTGCCGCGCTGGCAGGCTTGATTCTCTCGACCTTCTTCACCACCGCCGCGGCAGTCCTGCTGACCGCGACCGCCGGCGCTGGATTGGTGCTGACGGCGCTGCCGCGACTTCTGGACATGTGGAACATGACACCAGATTGGCTCGGCGGCGCCGCAGGAGGGTCCACGATCGTGCTCGCTTGGCTTGCGGCAACGGCCCTCGGCTTGATTCTTCAGGGGCTAACCCGACCGAGACTGACCAAGGCCCCCGCCCCGGCAACGTCCTCGCCTGCCTGATGCGGCACCTCACGACCGGCCACACCAACCCCCTCTTCGGCCTCACCGATGATGTCACCGAGGAAAAGCGGCAACACGATCACGGCGGCGCAGGCCGTGACAGCAGCGATGCGTGGACCGTTCCAATCGCCCCGCTCGACGCTGCGGCTTGAAGCGGTGGGTGAGCCAGTCAGCGGCAACGCCACCAATCGCAGGTAGTACCAACCGCTGATCGCGCTGTTGATGGCGGCGATGATGACGAGCACAATGTGGCCCGTGGCAATACCGGCGATGAATAGCAGCAACTTGCCCCAGAAACCAAGCAGCGGCGGGAAGCCGAGCAGCGAGCCGGCGGAGATTGCCATGGCCCACGCCATCGATGGATGCCGCTCTCGCAATCCGGTCAGATCGTCGAGGGTCTCGACCTCGCCGCCACCCCGTTTCAAACTTGCCAGCACCGCAAAGGTCGCCGTGTTGCTGAGTCCGTAGGCGAGCAGATACACCAGCACCGCGACGAATCCGTCGCCAGGCCCTGCGATGATGCCGATCAGAATGTAGCCACTGTGCGATATCGAACTGTAGGCGAGCATTCGCTTCACGCGGGTCTGCAGGAGCGCTCCGATATTGCCCAGCGTCATCGTCAGAACGGCCACAATCCAGAGCGTGATGAGTACCGCTTCCGGCAGTGATCCGCCCTCTTCCATCCAGCCGGTGACCGACAGAATGAGCATGAGCGCCACGACGCCGCCCGCCTTCGGAACGAATCCGAGGAACGCGGTCACCGGCGCAGCCGCACCTTCATACACATCGGCGGCGTACATGTGCAGAGGCGCCGCAGCGAGTTTGAAGGCGATGCCGAAGATCGAGAGCAGCAGCCCGAGCGTGGCGAGTGTGCCGATGGAACCGGTCTCGGCCAACCTTGCTGTGAGTACATCCTTCATGCCGACAAGACTCATCGTTCCGGTCGCGCCGTAGAGCATGGCAAAGCCGAACAGGAAGATGGCCGCGGCCATGGCGCCGAGGAAGAAGTACTTCATCGCCGCTTCCTGGGCCCGCCGGTCGATTCGACCGATCGCCACCATGATGTAGGTCGGCAGTGAGGTGAGTTCAAGGGCGAGGAACAGCCAGATCAGATCGGGCGCGACACTCGTGAGCATCAGGCCGCACAGGCTGAGCAGGAAGAACACGTAGTACTCACCGCGAGATGTACGCAGCGGATCAAATGTACTGCGGCCCGCTGCAACGGCATCCTCATAGGAGTGATCGACAAATCCGGCCTGCACGAGCACGAGAACCAGACCAACGACCACAGAAACACCAATGAGACTCTTGCCCAGCCACGGCATGGGAACAGCCCAGTCGCCACTGCCAAGGCTTGCTACGCCGTCCTGATACACGATCCAAGTCGCCACAAGCGCAACGATCAGTGTCACGAAGGCCACGATCGGAAGGCTCCGCCGGACTGCCACACTGCGGGAGATACCGATGATCGCGCATGAAACGGCACCGGCGAGCACGATCAATTCCGGAATCAGCATCCACAGCCGCTCGGTCATGGCATCGCTCCTGCAACCGTCTCGCGGACCGGCGACACGAGGTCCGGATACACCGCCAGCGTGTGCTCGATCGCGCCGCTCATCGAATCCATGATGATGTCGGGCTGCACACCGATCCAGATGCACGCAGCGGCAAGCGGCACAAGCACGATGATCTCCCGAACCGTGAGGTCGGCGGGAAGCGGACCATGATCACCAGCCGGTTCTCGAAGTGGTCCGAATACGACCTTGCCAACCATGATGAGCAGATACATCGCTGTGAAGATCATGCCAAGCGCCGCGAAAGCCGCGAACCATGGGCCAAGGACGCCGGGGTACGCCCCCACGTCGCCGGCTGCGAACGTACCGATCAGGCACAGAAATTCGCTGACGAACCCGTTGAGGCCCGGAAGTCCAACCGAGGCGAGTACGAAGAAGACCATGAAGAAGGACCACACCGGCATCTTCGCCGCAAGTCCGCCAACAACACCCATGTCGCGGGTGTGATACCGCTCATACATCATGCCGATCATGAAGAAGAGCGCACCGGTCGAGAGGCCGTGGTTGATCATGTAGAGCACCGATCCCTGCAAACCAAGCGGGTTCAATGCAAACAAGCCGAGTACGCAGAAACCAAGATGACTCACCGAGGAGTACGCGACCAATTTCTTGACATCGGTCTGGACCCAACAGATCAGGGCGGCATAGAGAATACCGACAATCGCCAGAATACCGATGAGAGGCGCCCAGTCCACCACGGCGGAGGGCGTCATGGGCAGCACAAACCGGTACAGCCCGTAGGTACCGAGTTTCAGCAGCACAGCCGCGAGCAGCACCGAACCCGCCGTGGGCGCTTCGGTATGGGCCAGCGGCAGCCACGTGTGCACCGGGAAGAGCGGAATCTTGACGGCAAACCCGGCCATGAGTGCCAGCAGCACCCACGCCTGCTCGGTGCTGGTCATCCCGGTGGACGCAAAGTGAGCAAGGTCTGGAATGGAAAAAGACCACACGCCCCCGTGCTCGGCATTGGCCCAAGCCACATAGAGGAAGCCGGTAAACGCAAACAGCGAACCAAGGAAGGTGTAGAGGAAGAACTTCACACTCGCCCACGCGCGGTTTGTGCTGCCGTAGATGGCGATCAGGAAGAACATCGGTACGAGCGTGAACTCGAAGCACACGTAGAACACAAGCAGATCACGCGCCAGGAAGACGCCGATCATGGCCGTCGAGAGCACCAGCAGCCACGCGTAGTACTCCCTGAGCCGCTCGGTCACGGCCGTCCATGACCCGATCACCGCCAGGGGCATCAGCAGCACCGTCAGCAGAACGAGCAGCATCGATACCGAATCGGCGCCGAACGTGAGCGAAATACCGAGCGAGGGCAGCAGGTCGCGATGGAACTCAAGTCCCCATCCCCCGCTCCCCCACCCGTTGAAATCTATGGCGGCAAGGATGGCAAGACCAAGCCCAACGAGCGTGCCGATCAGCGCCACGCCACGGGCGGCGCGAGCGGGCGCGAACATGATGATGACCGCAGCCACCAGCGGAACCAACATGAGCAGCACACCCAACATCAGAGCGTTCCTCCCAGCCACCCGAACTGCATGAACAGCGCCATGAGCAGAATGATGATGCCAGCGCCCCCGGCCATCACGACCGCGTGTGACTGCACGGCCCCGCTCTGCAGCGGCTG
>DOVP01000068.1:10789-11136 GCA_003520025.1 Phycisphaerales bacterium | reverse complement strand
GGGGGTGGGGGCTTGGAAATCCGCGTCGATTGTGTAGAGTGATGAGGTGGATGGGAGTCCTCCGGGGCACAGAAAGAGGAGCGTTACAGAATGCAAACCCTGACAGCGAGTTTCGTCGTGGTGATGTCAGCAGCATCGGTTTCGATCGGTGGTGAGTTGGATGCCAGCCTTGAGGCGGTCATCAATCACTCAAGCGGCAAGGATCGAGTGCCGGCCTTGGTCTACATGACGCTGCAAGCGGATGTGGATGGCCTTGAATCACAGCTCCTTGAAGACCGCACGCCTCGCCGCGATCGGCATACCGTCATCATGACGGCTTTGCAGGCTGCGGGTGATCTCGGGCAAGC
>DOVP01000068.1:0-10410 GCA_003520025.1 Phycisphaerales bacterium | reverse complement strand
TCATTCTGGATCACCAGCGTCATCGCTCTTGAGGCAACTCCCGGAACACTTCGCGCGTTGGCCGCCCGCGAGGATGTCGCGATTGTTGCGCCCGACTACCCCATTGAATTGGTTGCTCCGACGAGCATCGATGACGATACGGCTTCGTCGAACCGTGGCGGCCCCGAGCAGGGGCTCATTGCGATCGGCGTCCCGGACGTGTGGGCCATGGGCTACGACGGCAACGGTACGATCGTTTCGAACATCGACACCGGCGTGGATGGTTCGCATCCGGCACTGGCCAGTCGCTGGCGAGGCCTCAACCCGCTGTACTCCGGACATCCCGAATGGGCCTTCTACGATCCGTATCTGGGGAACCACAATTTTCCCTACGACGGTGGTTCGCATGGCACCCATACGATGGGCACTGTCACCGGCGGCGCTCCTGGCGATCAGATCGGCGTTGCGCCCGGCGCCGAGTGGATTGCGGCGGCCCCGATTGATCGGGGAGGCGGTATTCCACAGACGGTTTCGGACGCCATTTTGTCGTTCCAGTGGATCGCAGATCCTGATGGCAATCCGTTGACATCATTTGATGTTCCTCACACGTGTTCCAACTCGTGGGGACTCGTGACGGGACACGGGTATCCGGAGTGCGACCAGACCTTCTGGTCCTTCATCGACAATGCCGAGGCAGCCGGCGTGATCGTGCTGTTCTCGGCCGGCAACGAGGGTTCTTCGGGTCTTCGCCGTCCTGGCGATCGGGCCTATGACGACTACCGCACCATGGCGGTCGCGGCGGTCGATCCCTACAACGGCAATTCCATTGCGAGTTTCTCATCTCGCGGTCCGACCAATTGCACGCCCACCGGCGGCTCGGCCATCAAGCCCGATATCGCCGCACCGGGTGTCTCGACTCGCTCGAGTGTTCCCGGCGGCGGCTATTCCAGTTATGACGGGACCTCGATGGCATCCCCGCACGTCAATGGAGTGCTGGCCCTCATGCTGCAGGCCAACCCGGATCTCACTGGAGAGCAGGCCAAGCAGATCGTCTACGACACCGCGGTCGAAGCCGGCAGTCCGGGCAAGGACAATGACTATGGGTACGGCATCATCGACGCCGTGGCGGCTGTCGAGTCGGCCTTGGAAACGGTGAGTTTGACGGTGTCCTATCCCGACGGTCGTCCGGAACTGATCGACCCGAACGGTGGCACGGAGTTGGTCGTTCGGTTTGGCGGCAATGTCGCGCCGGAGCCGGGTACCGCCTTGTTGAACTGGTGGGTTGGACCGATCAGCGGTGAGGAACCCATGCTCGCCGTTGGCGAGAATCACGTCGGCGTCTTTCCTGCATTTGGATGCGGTGACGAGGTCTTGTACTGGGTCTCGGTTGAGAGTGTCGAGGGCGATTACGTCACCAGCCCTTACAACGCGCCGATTGATTCATGGTCGGCTGAAGCGTGGAGCGGCGTGGAAGTGGCCTTTGACGATGACTTCAACAGCAATCAAGGCTGGACCGTGTATGCCGGCGCTGGCACAGGCAATTGGGAGCGGGTTACCCCCTCCGGCAGTGGCGGTACTCGCTGTGACAATGCGACCGATCAAGATGGTTCCGGCATGTGCTACGTGTCCGGCAACGGCACAGACGAGGACATCGATGATGGGACGACCACGTTGACCAGCCCTGCGATGGATGCCTCCGGCGGTGGCACGCTCAGGTATGCTCGCTGGTACAGCAACGGCGCCTCCTGCGGTGGCGCTGATCCGAACAACGACATCTTTGTGGTTGATATCAGCGATGATGACGGTTCCTCTTGGGTCGAACTAGAGGTTGTCGGCCCCGGCGGAAGCGAAGTCGATGGCGGCTGGTTCGTCAAAGAGTGGACGATCGAGGATCTGCCTGTTTCGATGACCGACACATTCCGTATCCGATTTACAGCATCGGACCTGAATGAGGGGTCTGTCGTCGAAGCTGCCGTGGACGCGGTGAGCATCACTCGCATGTACTGCGATGACACGACGATGCCAGGCGACGCCGATGGTGATGGAGATGTGGATACCGACGACATTCTGTCGCTGATCGCCCAGTGGGGTCCGTGCCCGCCAGGTGATTGCTCGGCCGACTTCGATGGAGACGGCGATGTCGATACGGATGACATACTGATCCTGCTCGCGAATTTCGGAGCCTGAGTACCCTGTCCGGATGCCAATCGCAATCGGCATCCTGACCGTATCGGACCGCGCCAGTCGCGGCGAGTATGAGGATCGTGGTGGCCCTGCCATCCGCGAGTGGCTCACTCGCGTGCTGTGTTGCGAGTGGACTGCGTGCGCCGAGATCGTGCCTGATGAATCCGATCGGATCGAGGCGGCGATCATTCACATGTGTGACGAGCAGGGCTGCGGACTCGTGCTTACGACCGGAGGTACAGGGCCGTCGCCGCGAGATGTGACGCCCGAAGCGACCGAGGCGGTATGTGATCGGTTGATGCCGGGATTTGGCGAGCAGATGCGTGCCGCCTCGCTGCAGGTCGTGCCGACAGCCATCCTCTCTCGGCAGATCGCGGGTACGCGGGGCAGGTCGCTCATCATCAACCTCCCGGGGAACCCCTCGGCCGTGGCCGATTGTCTTGATGCGGTATTTCCTGCTGTGCCGTACTGCTTGGATCTGCTTGGTGGTCCACGGCTGGAGACACGTGCTGAGGAGTGCGAAGTATTCAGGCCTGCTGCGGCTCTCTGACTACCATGCCTCCATATGCCGCAGGCGATCCCCACGCTGGACGAAGTGAAGGAAGCATTTGCCTTTCTCGATGACTGGGAGGATCGGTACCGGTACATCATGGATCTGGGCGAGAAACTCCCGCCGATGCCGGCAGAGGATCGCGTGGACTCGAATCTCGTCCATGGCTGCCAAAGCGTGGTCTGGGTCTCGCTGCATCGTGACGACGGCATCGTGACGCTGCGAGCAGACAGCGATTCGGGCCTTGTCAAAGGGCTGGCAGCTTTGGTGGTGATTGCGCTGCAGGGCATGACTCCCGAAGAAATTGTTCGGTATGACTTGGGTGATTTTTTCTCTACGCTTCAGTTGCATGAACACCTCAGCCCGACGCGAAGCAATGGCCTGCACGGGATGATTCAACAAGTGCGGGCTCGGGCTGCTGAAATGGCCGCGTGCTGAGCGGTTCGGATAGGGTGCACTCGATGCTGGACAGCACCAAGAAGAAACGTCGCCCGATTTCCCTGTTCGTCTTGGCGATGATGAGCACAGCCGTCGTTGTCGGGCTGGAGGGCATGCCCGAGGTCGGCTCATTCGGGCTTCCCCTCATCATCTACTACGCGATCTTCACACTGGTCTTCTTTCTTCCGGTCGGACTGGTCGCGGCAGAACTGGGGGTGGGATGGCCACACGACGGTGGTGTCTACCGCTGGATCCGCGAGGCCCTTGGTGAGCGGTGGGCCTTCGTCGGTGTCTGGTGTCAGTGGCTACAGATACTGATCTGGTATCCGACGGTGCTTGCGGTCTGCGCGGTGTCAGTTGCATATGCGATAGATCCGGCGCTCAAGGACGTAGGGATATTCATGGTCGGCATCAGTCTCGCTGTGTTCTGGTCGGCGACCCTCTTCAACTTTCGAGGTCTGCACTTCAGTGGGTGGGTGACGACCAGTTTGCTCTACGCCGGGACGCTGCTGCCGGTTGCGCTGGCAATTGCGCTGGCGGCATGGTGGGTCGGATCCGGCCATGAGTCGGCGATCCCACTTTCATGGGGTGGGATGGTCCCGAAATTTGATTCAATCGGAGAGATTGTTGGAATCACCGCGATTTTTTCATTTCTCTCCGGACTCGAAGTCAACGCGGTGCACTTCCGTCATGTCGAGCGTCCTCAGCGTTCGATCCCATTGTCTCTTCTGTTCTCCGGGCTACTCGTACTCGGAATTTCGATATTCGGCGCGTTGAGCGTCGCAGTGCTTGTGCCGATCGAGAAGATCGACCTCGCTGCTGGCACATTGCAGGTTTTTGAGTACGTGCTTGATCCACTCGGCGTCGGTTGGATCGTCAAGGTGCTGGCCATCCTGGCGCTTGCAGGGATGGCGGGGCACATCATGGTCTGGGTGATCGGCCCGACCGAGTCACTTCGGGTTGCGGCAGACGATGGACTTATTCCTCCGATATTCCAGCGGACGACGCCTGGCGGCGCGCCTCGAAATGTGATGCTCCTTCAGGCGATCATCGTTTCGCTTCTGTGCCTGTTGATGCTCTTCTTCGATCTCAACCGCATTTTCTACATGCTCACAATCGCCTCGGCGCAGGTCTATCTCGTGATGTACCTGCTCATGTTCATATCAGTCATCGTGTTGCGGCACACGAAACCGGATGTTCCCAGATCATTCGTGATACCGGGCGGTCGGATCGGACTCTGGCTGGTTGCTGGTGGTGGAGGCGTAACGGCACTTGCTGGAATCATGGTGATGTTCTACCCGCCATCAACGGAAGACATGTCCATGGAAGGAAATATCTGTACGGTCATTCTGCTTTTGGCCTTCATCGTTTTCATTGGTCTTCCGTTGTTGCTGTTTCAGTTCAGGAACCCGAACTGGGGCCGCGATGCTCGTATGCCAGGGGTGGATGAAACCAAATCTGCTTGGAAGCGAGCCGATTGAAGATGTCCTGTGTCCGCATTGCAATGTGGTCAGGTCCGCGAAATATCTCTACAGCCATGATGCGAGCGTGGGAGAATCGGGCCGATGTGCGCGTTTGGGATGAACCGCTGTACCCCCTGTGGCTGCACCGCACCGGAGCGGATCATCCAGGACGCGAGCATGTACTTCATGAGCAGGCCGGTGATCTCGAGGAGCCGTTCCTTCTTCAGCAGCTGGCCGAGGCATCGAGCGATGCCGATATTTTCTATATGAAGCATATGGCGCATCATCTGCTCCCCGGGCTCAGTGATGACTGGCTGCGAGATACACGTCACGCATTTCTCATTCGTGATCCTCAGCGGGTACTGGCATCGCTTGCTCAGAAAGTCCCTGCCGCCGGCATTGAGGACACTGGCCTTCCACAGCAGGTAGCGTTGCTCAGGACACTGGGCGAGAGAGGGTATCCATCGCCTCCGGTGATTGACTCCGATGATGTGCTCGCGGCGCCCGATGTGGTACTCAAATCGCTCTGCACGCAACTGGCGGTGCCGTTTGATCCGGCCATGCTGAGTTGGCCTGCAGGATCGCGCCCGAGTGATGGGAGTTGGGGTGATTGGTGGTACGAGCAGGTGCGGAAGTCCACTGGGTTCGGGCCTTCTCGGGAGAATGACTCAGCACTCCCCTCTCAGCAGCGGGCGATACTCCCGGCGTGCATGGAACTCTACGAGGAATTGGCAGCACTTCGAATATCACTTTGAATCGCGAGAACACCCGATGCTTCAGACCAGGAATCCAATGAATGACGATTTGCTCATCAACATCAACGGTGAATTGATTCACCGGGATGCGGCGGGCATATCACCATTTGATTCACTCGTGCAGGGTGGCGATGGTGTGTGGGAAGGCCTGCGGCTCTACCGGGGAGGGATCTTCCGCTTGCAGGCACATCTTGAACGACTGCATCGTTCGGCCAAGGCGATGGCGTTCGAGCAGATCCCGTCCATCGAAGCACTGAGGTGTGAAATTGCCCGCACCATCGATGCCAATGGCATGACCGATGGGGTCCATATCCGCCTGACGCTTTCCCGCGGAGTGAAGGTGACCAGTGGGATGGACCCACGTTTGAATCAGAGCGGTCCGACGCTGATCGTGCTGGCCGAGCACAAGGAGCCGGTGTACGCAAGGGAGGGGCTCACGCTTGCGACCAGCAGCATTCGCCGTTTTCGCCCGGACATGCTCGATCCAAAAATCCATCACAACAATCTCATCCAATCGATTCTGGCAAAGGTCGAAGCAACTGCTGCGGGCGCAGATGATGCGTTGATGCTTGATGAGCGTGGTTGTATTGCCGAGACCAATGCGACGCATCTCTTCTTTGTGATGGGCGAACGTGTCTGCACCAGTCGCCTGCTGGCCTGCCCGGAGGGGATCACCCGCGGAGTGGTTCTTGAATGCTGCCGCGACGAGTCGATTCCCGTTGAAGAGGTCGACCTGACTCTTGCTGATGCATATTCCGCCGATGAATGCTTCTGCACGGGCACGATGGGAGAGTTGGCTGCGGTGTGCCGAATCGACGGGCGCTCCATCGGATCCGGCAAGCCGGGACCTGTGACGGCGAGGCTGGCCGCCTGCTTCGAGGAGGTGGTTCGCCGCGAATGCGAGGCACTTTCCTGACTTCGTGTCCGCTGCCGTACCATGCGGCGGAATCGATGGAGGAGACGCACACCATGACTCGCCCAGTGACTCTGTTTACCGGCCAATGGGCCGATCTTTCCCTTGTGGATTTGGCTGCCAAAGCCGGAGCGTTCGGGTTCGATGGACTCGAACTGGCCTGTTGGGGCGATCACTTTGATGTAGGCCGAGCACTTGAGGAAGATGCGTATTGCCAGGGGCAACTTGATCTGCTCGGCGAACATGATCTTCATTGTTGGGCGATATCCAATCATCTCGTCGGGCAGGCGGTCTGTGATCGGATTGATCAGCGGCATCACCAGATTCTTCCTGAGCACATCTGGGGGCATGGAGAGCCGGAGGGTGTACGGGAGCGAGCAGCCGAGGAGATGAAGAAGACTGCCCGGGCTGCGGCCAAACTTGGCGTGCCGGTCGTGAATGGGTTCACCGGCTCATCGATCTGGCCGGACTTGTACTTCTTCCCGCCGGTCTCTCGCGAGCAGATCAAACAGGGGTACGACGACTTTGCAAATCGATGGGGACCGATTCTGGACGTCTTCAAGGAAGTCGGTGTGAAGTTTGCGTTGGAGGTACATCCATCCGAGATCGCCTATGACACCGTGACGACTCGCGCCGCTCTGGAAGCGGTGGGGCACCACGAGGCATTTGGGTTCAATTTCGATCCGAGTCATCTGGTCTGGCAGGGGGTCGATCCTGCTCGGTTCATCGACCACTTTCCTGATCGCATCTTCCACTGCCACATGAAGGATGTGAAGACGCATCTCGACGGAGACTCCGGCATCCTCGGCTCGCATCTGCAGTTCGGTGATCCGCGTCGAGGCTGGGACTTCGTCAGTGTCGGACGCGGTGATGTGGACTTCGATGCCATCATGCGGGCACTGAATCTCGCCGGGTACGAGGGGCCGTTATCGGTGGAGTGGGAAGACAGCGGGATGCACCGCGACCAGGGGGCGATTGAGAGTTGCGAGTACATTCGATCGATCGAGGTACAGCCGCCTGATCGTGGATTCGAGGATTCGTTCAGCGAGGAGTGATCACCATGCTGTGCTGTCTGATCGCTGCCAGTCTTTTGCAGGCACCGCCACCACCGGCGTTTTCAGGGGGTCCGGAGATTCCGGGGCGTCCGGGAGTTTTGGTGTACAGCCGGACTGCCGGATACCGACACGACTCAATCGAGGATGGCGGCCAGTTGGTTCAATCGCTCGGCGAGGGTCGATGGCGGGTCGTGTTGACGGAAGATCCTTCGGTGTTCACGCCAGAGGGACTTGAGGACTTTGATGTCGTGGTGCTGATGCACACGACGGGTGACGTGCTCGATGATGCCGCTGAGGCGGCGATGGAGCAGTACCTGCGTAAAGGTGGGGGGCTTGTCGGTATTCACGCCGCCGCCGATAGCGAGCGTGACTGGGCCTTCTTCGGAGGGGAGGTGCTCGGCGGCGCCTGGTTCCAGTCGCATCCGGCGATTCAGGAGGCGACGATCGTCGTCGAGGATCGGCACCATCCATCGACGGCTCATCTAGAGGGGGCATGGTCTCGTACGGACGAGTGGTACAACTACGTGCAGTCACCCCGGAGCGACGTGCACGTAATCGCCTCACTTGATGAGTCGAGTTACGAGGGTGGGACGATGGGGGAGGATCATCCAATTGCTTGGAGCGTGCCGGTTGGCAAGGGCGCAGCGTTCTACACGGGGCTTGGTCACACGATCGAGAGTTACGCAGAGCCCGCATTTCAGCGGCACATTCAGGGTGGGATTGAGTGGGCGATGAATGACGGGTGGATTTCGCTCGAGGACGATTGGAAGCATCGAGATGGTTGGCGTTCGGTTGGCGATGCTGCTGCAGACGGCAGGGAACTCAAGGTCGAGCCGGGCGGTGGAATGCTCGTCAACGGCGAGCGGGGACATGCGGGCGATTTGGTCACGGGGGGGGAGTTCGGCGATTGCGAGTTGCACGTTGAGTTCATGATTCCGGAGGGGAGCAACTCGGGCGTGTATTTGCACGGGCGATACGAAGTGCAGATTCTGGACAGTTTTGGCAAGCGTGATCCCGGTCCGGGAGATTGCGGTGGAATCTACGAGCGGTGGGATGACTCACGTTCGCCCAGTGGATTCGAGGGCGTGTCGCCGAAGGTCAATGCCGCAAAGAAGCCGGGTCAGTGGCAAGCCTATGACATCGTGTTCCGGGCGCCGCGATTCGATGCCGAGGGGAACAAGATCAGGAATGCAGTATTCGAGTCGGTGCGTCACAACGGCGTGTTGATTCACGAGAACGTCGAACTTTCCGGGCCGACCCGTGGCGGGTGGGGAGCCGAGGCTGTCGAGGGGCCGGTGCGGTTCCAGGGGGATCATGGGCCAGTGGCGTATCGGGATGTGCGCATCAGGCGGATGGCATCGCCATGAGCGTGTGGTCAAGGCTCGGGTTCTGTTTGCCGCTTCGCTGCTCAGGGGCAGGGACCATAGGAACCCAGTACTGCCAGCAGGTCATCTACGTCGACCGCTGAATCGCCATTGATGTCTTCGACGCAGACGCAGCCTCCCCAGGCAGCGATGATGGCAAGGACATCGTTGACATCCACGACACCATCGGCTGTGACATCGTTACTGCAGATCGCGCAGACTGTGTTTCCTCCCAGATCATCCCACGTTCCAAGTACATGATCGGGAAAGTTGTTGCAGAGGGTTGAATTGGAGATCCTCGCGTCGGAGCAGTCGCATGTCTTGGAGATGCCGCCACCTCGGATGCCGGCGGAGTTGCCATCGAAGATGCACTCCTCGTGAATGCCGTCGCTGTCGTTCCCGTAGGCGAGTGCACCGCCATAGACGTCGGCTCCATTGTCAAGGAACTCGCACTCTTCGAGGACTGGAGAACTCAGGTGGTGGATCCGCATTCCGCCACCGTCGATGCTGGCCCAGTTGTTTCGAACGATGACATTGCGGAGCACCGGATCGCCGTGCCAGATGCTGATGCCGCCACCCATCATGGCGGAACAGTCGCGGACGATGCAATCTTCGATGGTGGGGGAACTGTTCAGGATGTAGATGCCAGCGCCCTGAGTGACGCCCTCATGGAGCGTGCCGCTGCCCTGGCCGATGATCGTGAATCCTCGCAGTACCGCGTCGGTCGTTTCGCCGCTGAAGATGGCGACAGCCGACGGGGATTCGCCGCCGTCGATGGTGGTCACTTCGGGTCCATCGCTGCTCTCCAGCGTGATGTCCTTGCCTCGGAAGTTCAGCCAGCCTGCCCAGACCCCTGAGCCCACCAGAACGGTATCTCCGGGGGCAGCGGCGTCGATGCCCGCCTGAATCGCTGAATAGTCCTCTGGAACTCGAATAACAGCCGCAGAAATCGCAGTAGAAGCTGCTAGGGCGCTCAGAATGCCGATTATTGGGTTCACGGGCGACTCCTTGCGGGCCCACCCAACCCGCACCCCACCAGTATGCGCGATCTGGGGTCGACTTGCTACGGCGAAACCTCCGTATTTCATGCCCTGATCCGCTTGTATTCACAGGAACCGCCTTTGCAGCACAGCCGAAACGATGTACGCTGAGAGGCACATAAACGACTATTCACCCGCTGTGTGGGGTGGACTGTGGCGGTGTATGGCCCACAGGGCCGAGGAGAGCAATTGTGAGATACGGACGCAATGGTGCTTTGGTACTGAGCCTGTCCTGTGCGGGGCTGATCGGCCTGCTGGCCTCGACGGCGACGGCCCGGGATGAGGATTTTGTGCAGGTCTCGGTCGTGGAAGACACGCCTGATACGACACTGATTGAATTCCACATTGCCGATCCGGTTCGGGGCACTGTTCGCATCGACGGTGAAGCATGGTCCACCATGAGTCTCGGCGGTGAGAGCATCGCTCGCGGTGTTGGCGAGCCAGCACTCCCCGATGTCCGCCGCAGTGTGATGATCGGGTCCGACGACGCGGTTGAAGCCAATTTCGTCCGCGGCTCCTACTACGACATTCATGGCATCAAGATCGCTCCGGACAAGGGCCGTATCAGTCGGTCCATCGATCCGGCAACGGTTTCCTACACCTTTGGGAAGGTCTACAACTCGGCCGGATTCTGGCCGGCATCGATCGCCGAAGTCGCGGAGCCTCACA
>DOVP01000142.1:9982-17513 GCA_003520025.1 Phycisphaerales bacterium | reverse complement strand
GGAACCATGCCCATATAGATGGTCACCACATCGCCGCGTTTGACACCACGTTCCTTGAGGACGTTCGCAAAGCGGCTCACTTCGTTCTTGAGATCGCGATAGGTCAGCTGGCGAATCTCGGGGCCGTCCTCGAGCATCGGCTCACCTTCCCAGATGATTGCCGTTTCGTCGCCATAGCCGAGATCGATGATGCGATCGACACAATTGTGACAGGCATTGATCTTGCCACCAGAGAACCACCTCGCGTCCGGGCAGTCCCATTCCAGCACGGTGTCCCACTTCTTGAACCAGTCAAGTTCGTTGGCAACCGCCGCCCAGAAGTCCTCGCCGTTCTCGAGACTCTGGCGGTGGAGTTCGTGATACATCTCCATCGACTCCACCCACGCGCCGCCCACGCGGTCCTGAAAGTCTGCCGGTGGCTCGAATACCCGCTCTTCGTGCAGAACAGATTCGATATCTGAACGATCGGACATGCTGAACCTCCTGATCTGAAGATCCGCAGCGTATCGGATGCTTGGCTTTACCGTCGCTTTCGCTTGCCGCCCTTGCGCTTGCCTGATCGTTTCTGCTTGGACTTGCCACTACGGCGGGGTTGTGGACTGTGGGGAAGGTCGGCAGCGGTTCTATCCGGGCGTTGTGTGAGCATCAGATCGAGGTGACGGCTCGCCGGATCAACCCGGATGACCTGCACGGTGATCGGATCACCAATGGAGATGACCGACCCACTGCCCTTGGCAATCATGCGGCCCTGGCCCTCGATCTCCACCCACCGCTCGCGTCTGGAGGCACCGAAGTTCTCCCAGGTGATCTGGCCGTCCACAAGGAATCGGTCGAGCGAGACCCACATGCCACCGGCGTTGAAGCCGCTGATGACGGCGGGCAACTCATCGCCAAGGTAGTGCTCTGAGATGTGCTGCAGCACGAGAAACTCCCGCAAGCTCCGTTCGGCTGCGGTGCTGTTCTCTTCGGTGTCGCTGCAGTGGCGGCCAAGCGCGATAAGGATGTCTTGGGGCAGCAACCGATCGTCGTCCTGCATCCGACGCTCGAGTTCCATTCGCTTACGACCAGTAAAGCGAATCGAACCGTTCTCGGTCTGGTCGAGGTAGGCCTCAAGTCCGCGGTGCACATTCAGATCGGGATAGCGACGAATCGGAGAGGTGAAGTGCGCATAGTGATCACTCGCAAGCGCAAAGTGACCGACGGTGGTTGGACTGTATTCGGCCTTGGTGAGCGTACGCAGAACAGCGAAGTGAACGGCTCGTGCCGAGTCGTGATCTCGCGTGGCATCAAGCAGTTGCTGCAGGTCATGGCGGGTCGGATCATCCGGCACCTTGAACCCTGCAGCAGCGGCCATGGTCCGGAGATTCGCCAGGTCCTCAAGGGCCGGCTCTGGGTGGATACGGCGCAACACACCGACGTTCAGGGTGTCGAAGAGTCTGGCTACGGCCTCATTCGCTTCGACCATGAACATCTCGATGATGGTGTGGGTGAAGGCATCGTCTTCCTCTTGCACATCGGATACGCGACCCTCGTCATCGAAAGACAGTACCGACTCAGGCAGATTCAGCACGATCATGCCGCCGCGCTGACGTCGCTTGCGGATGACGCGGGCGAGTCGGTCGGCTTCCTGAAGGGCCTTCAGCACCGCTTCGCTCGGCTGGGTGTCGGTCCGCGATTCCCGTCTCGCCGCTTTGGTATCGCCGTCGATGTAGGCCTGCGCCTCGAGGTAGGTGAACCGCTTGTCCGAGTTGATGACGGCAGCGCGAAACCGAGTTCCCTGCACACGCCCCTTGCGATCGATCTGCACAAACACACTCTTTGCGCAGCGATCGACGCCTTCTTGCAGCGAGCAGACGCCGTTGCTGAGGACTTCAGGAAGCATGGGCAGCACGAGCCTCGGTAGGTACGTGCTGTTGCCGCGGGCGCAGGCTTCATCATCGAGCTGTGTTCCGGGCCGAACGAAGTGCGCCACATCGGCAATGTGAATGCCGAGTTCCCACTCTTCAATCGCGTCGTCCCAAGTCAGTGAAATGGCATCGTCAAAGTCCTTCGCGTCAGGGGGGTCGATGGTGAAGGTCACCTGATTCCGCAGGTCCTCGCGACCATCACCGACTTCGTCCACAAGGCTCGCGGCGTCACGGGCTTCCTTCATCACTTCCGGCGAGAAGTCCGTGCGGAGTCCATGGGAAGCGATCACGGCGGCGGTCTCCACATCGGGCTCGCCGGCCTCACCGAGTACTTCGGTAACGACGCCTTCGCCGTAATAATCACCGTCCGGCGGTACAAGCAGGTCAAATACGACCTTGTCGCCCACCTTGATGTTCTTGGCTCCAGGGTCGCGAATGATGATCGGATTGCGAAGGATGCGGCCATCAGGCTCTACGAGCCATGTGCCACGCTTGTGGGCAACAGTACCTGCGAAAGTGATCTGTCCCTGCTCGATGACGGCAAGCACACGACCAGCGGGCGAGCCACCCTTCCAATTTCGTCGAGCAGCGAGTCCGCATCGCACCCGGTCCCCACTGATCGCCCCATTGGCAGCCCCAATCGGGATGAATACATCGCCCTCCCGCCGAGGTTCATCGGGTACGACGAATCCGAAGCCCCGACGCGCTTGCCGGTAGATACCAACGACTTCCTCGTCCATCGCCGGCAACTGCACTCGCTCTTCGGACTCTTCGACCCGCCCTTCGCGAACAAGCATCTGGACCGCTTCCCGCAGCACATCCTTGTCATCCCCATCGGCTCGAAGCGCGCGGGCAAGATCGTGAATGGATGCCTTCCGTCCGTCTTCGCGGGCCAGATGATCGAGAATCCGAGCGGTGTAGCGAAGTGGCATAGAGCGGAATCGTATCAGGCGGCTACGTCGTCAGAGCAGTACGATCGACTTGCCAAGCATGTCCACGACCTGTTCGCCTGTCCCGGCATATGCCCCGGAATACACGTTCACCTCATCGCCCGGTCCTGCCGCGTCAATGGCGGACTGGATGTCGCTGAAGTCGGCGGCTGGAAAATCGGCGAAGTCATCATCCGCCGCGTGCGAGAACGCCGCTGTTGCCTGGGTTTGGCAAGATGCGAGTCTCAAATCAAGAAGGTTTTCGCAATGCTGTGGGAAAGGCCGATCACGGGCGTTTTCTATCGGCAGAACGTTTCTTGGGAGCGGCTTTCTTCTTCGAGACTTCCTTCGCCCGCCGCTTGGCCTTGTCGACGAGGTTGCCAACACCGCGGCCTTCGCGGGCCCGGTGCGTGGGCGTCGAGGTAGAGCCCGAGAGCTTCTTTTCGGGCTCTTGCTTCTTCTCCGGCTCGGACTTTTTCTCCGGCGTGTCCGCCGTTGCCGGTTTGGCGTCGGCGGCTTTGGTTTCCGCGGGCTTCTTGGAATCCTTGGCCTTGGTCTTGCCAGTCGTCTCTACCGCAGCCTTGCGATCCTTCTCGTCCTTGGCTTTCTCGGCAGCTTCCGCCTTGGTGGATGCGGCGCCGCCCTTGATGATGAAGCCAGCGCCAACGCCGATGAGCCGCTCAAGTTGTTGTTTGGCACACGCCGGGCACTTCCGTTTCACCGGAGCGGTCATCGACTGTATGAGTTCGAACTCGTGACCGCACGCCTTGCATCGATAGTCGTAGGTCGGCATCGATTCAGGGCGCGACAGCAACCTTGGCGGCGCGAAGTACGTGGTGTTCGGTGGTAAATCCGGGCTGCATCAACATCGTGATGTGTCCGCTCTCAATACCATCGGCTGGTCGCTGCAGCATGGCCTCGTGCCGCTGTGGGTCAAACTCATCGCCTACCTCAGGATCGATGCGAGTCACACCGAGATCGCCAAGCACCTTGGTGAATTCGTCGCTCGCAAGTTGCACGCCTTGTGCAAACTGCTCGGCGGTCATGTCTTCCAAATCCTGTCTGAGCGCCATGTCGATCTGATCAGACACGGTGAGAAGTGAACGGATTGCCCCCGCCACCGCAGCCCGGCTGACCCGAACTTCATTCTCTGCGGCACGCCGCTGGTTATTGGACAGTTCAGCCAAAGCCCGGAGCCGATCGACTCTGGCGTCTTCAAGGGCGGCTGCGAGCCACTCCAGTACCACTCTCTGATCGCCCTCGGACTCGTCGATGATCTGTCCAATAAGTGCATCATCAATCTGATTCTCATTTGCGTCACTGACGCCCTGATTGTCATCGTTCAGATCTTCAATTGGGAGTTCTTCGGTGTTCATGATGTGCCTCGATCCACAGGGTCAGTGTCCCCGCACGGCCTCCTTGATGCGTGTCCAGAAACCAGGCGGCTCGGCGTCGACCGCGACATCTTCGGTTTCGGCGTACTGCTTGAGCAGATCTCGCTGAGTTTCGCTCAGGTTCCTCGGCACGACCAGATGCAGGACCGCGACCAAATCGCCTGGGCGGCCGCTGCGGAGATTTGGCATGCCACGATTTGGAATACGGGAAAGTTCGCCGTTCTGTGTGCCGGGTGGAACATGCAAGCAGTGCGGTTCCGGTGAATCGAGCGTCGGCACTTCGATGTCGGCACCCATGGCAAGTTGTGTGAAGTTGACAGGAACGAGCACCATCAAGTCATCGCCATCACGCTCAAACTGCTCGTGCTGCTCGACGCGGACAAGTACATGCAGATCGCCCCGCTGTCCGTTGCCCGCCGGATCAACTTCCGGAGGGGGCGGTTCGCCTTCCCCGCTGAGCCGCACAGCTTGACCGGAATGGATGCCCGCCGGAATCTTTGCCGAGAGTTTCCGCTCGACGCTGCGACGTCCACGTCCATCGCATCCGCGGCACGGATCGGAAACGACTTTGCCTTTGCCTCGACAAGCCGGGCAAGCCGTGACCATCCGGAACATCCCACCGAGGCCAGCTTGCGCCACCTGGCCATTACCGCCGCACGTCGTACATGTCTCAGGCGAACTTCCGGGGGCAGAACCATCGCCATCGCAATCACTGCAGACATCCAGTCGTGTGAAAGTGATGTCCCGCTCGACACCGGCGAAGGCTTCTTCAAGTGTGATGTCGAGTTGATACTCAAGGTCGTAACCACGTACGTGACGGCGGCGACCGCCACGGCCACCGCCCATGCCCTCGAAGATGTCGCTGAACATCGAGAAGATGTCATCCGGGTTCATCGCATGACCAGGTCGTTGTCGCAACCCCTCGTGTCCGTACTGGTCGTACATGCGACGGCGTTCGGGGTCACCGATAATCTCGTAGGCCTCGGCGGCTTCCTTGAAACTCGCTTCCGCTGCGGTATCGCCCGGATTGCGATCCGGGTGGTACTTCATGGCAAGGCGCCGATACGCTCGCTTCACCTCGTCCCCGGATGCGTCTCTGGTGACGCTGAGTACTTCGTAGTAGCAACGAGTCGTAGGCATGAGATTGATCCAACCCGGTCCGGCTCCCCTACTCGCGCAGCGAGCAGGGGAGCCGGCGGGGAGAGAGGAGGATCGGTCAGGTCACCGCACCTTCAACCGGTTCGACGTCATCGTCGAGCGATGTCAGGGCCACGTCGGTGGTCAACATGAGACCAGCGACGGAGGCGGCGTTGCGAAGTGCGATACAGACAACCAAGGCCGGGTCGATGATGCCCGCCTTGACGAGATCTTCATAGTCACCGGTCCCTGCATTGAAACCGAATCCGGCCTCGCCTTCCTTGACTTTCTCAACCACAACATCGCCGTCGACGCCGGTGTTCTCTGCGATGCAGGCACTTGGGGCCTCGAGTGCACGGGCAAGAATGTCGAATCCATACTTTTCGTCGCCTCTGGCTTTGCTGCGGGCAGCAAGGACGGCCTCCTGAGCACGGAGATACGCCACGCCGCCACCAGGGACATAGCCCTCCTTGGCGGCGGAGCGGGTGGCGTTGAGCGCATCATCGACGCGATCCTTCCGCTCCTTCATTTCGACCTCGGTCGTGCCGCCGACCGAGATGACGGCGACGCCACCGGTCAATTTGGCGAGTCGCTCGCGAAGTTTCTCGCGGTCGTAATCACTGGTGCTGGCTTCGATCTGGGTACGGATCTGCTTGACCCGTCGCTCAGTGTCGGACTTCTTGCCGCCACCCTTGATGATGGTCGTGCTGTCCTTGTTTACGATGATCCGCTTGGCAGTACCAAGTTCATCGGTCTTGACATCTTCGAGATTACGGCCGAGATCCTCCGCAAAGAACGTGCCGCCGGTGAGTGCGGCGATATCGCCAAGCATGGCCTTTCGCCGCTCACCAAATCCAGGTGCCTTGACTGCGCAAATCTGCAAGACGCCGCGAAGCCTGTTCACGACGAGTGCTGCAAGCGCCTCATTTTCAACATCCTCGGCGATGATCAGCAAAGGCTTGCCGCTGCCCGCTGCGGTGTTCAGCAGCGGAAGCAGATCAGGCAGGTTGGAGATCTTCTTCTCGAAGAGCAGAATGTACGCATCTTCAAGCACACATTCGGCGGACTTGGGATCGGTCATGAAGTATGGACTGAGATACCCCTTGTCGAAGGCCATGCCCTCGACATATTCGAGCGTCGTGTCGGCAGTCTTGCCTTCTTCAACTTCAACCACGCCGTCGTGGCCAACCTTGTTGATGGCCTCAGCGATCAGACCGCCGATTTCAGCGTCGTGGTTGGCTGACACTGTGGCGATCTTGCGGAGGTCGTCCTTGCCGCGACATTCCGTCGCTGACGCCTCGACAGCAGTACACGCGACCTTTGCAGCGTTGTTGACGCCACGCTGGATGGCCACGGCGTTGCCACCTGCAGTGACGTGCCGAATACCCTCGCGGTAGATCGCCTCAGCGAGAACGGTCGCCGTAGTCGTGCCATCTCCGGCGATATCGGCCGTTTTCTTCGCGACTTGGTGCACCATCTGGGCACCCATGTTCTGGAAGGGGCTGGCGAGTTCAATCTCCTTCGAGACCGACACACCGTCCTTGGTGACGGATGGACCTCCGAAAGACTTCTGAACGACGACATTGCGGCCACTCGGGCCCATGGTCGATGCGACGGCGCGGGCCAGTTGGCTGACGCCGCTGAGGAAATCCTCGCGAGCTTCGATGTCGAATTTCATTTGTTTGGCGGACATTGCTGTATCTCCTGAGAGGGTGCCACGGGAGCAAAGGGCTCACTCGATGATGCCGAGCAGTTCGCTCTCGCGCACGATCAGGTGCTTGATGTTCTTGATTTCGATCTCGGTGCCGGCGTACTTGCCGTACACGACGGTGTCACCCTTGCTGACACTGGGCTTGATCCGCTCGCCGTTGTCCAAACGCTTGCCGGGGCCGCAGGCAATGACTTTGCCCTGCACGGGTTTTTCCTTGGCCGACTCGGGAAGATAAATGCCCGACTCGGTTCGGTCCTCGGCTTCAAGGGGAAGAATAATCACGCGATCTTCGAGGGGTTTGACTGCCATTGTGCTGTCCTCCGTCCGGCTCGTCGACCGGAGTTTGTGTTCGTGTTCTCGCCAGTGTGCTGGCGTGTGAAGTCTGTGTGAGAGAGACGGTACTCAGAAGCCCATGCCGCCCATGCCCGGCATGCCACCCATGCCGCCCATGCC